>NZ_JBHWZH010000126.1:0-16490 GCF_042728285.1 Streptomyces sp. NPDC060194
GCGCGTCCACTTCGCGGGCGGCGGACCGCCGTCTTTACGCAGCCGTTAGTGTGGGCCCCCGTCCGAGACGCCGCACCGCTCCCCTGGAGCACACGCGTCCACCGCAGTCCAGCGAACCGGGGCCCGTACCTCGATGACCGTGCACAGCCACCAGGCAGCCGTCTCCTACGGGAGCGCCGACACCGTCGCCCCCGCCTCACCACGGCACGTCGTCACCGCCGTCCTCGTCGCCCACGACGGCGCCCGCTGGCTGCCGGACGTGCTCGCCGGCCTGCTCGGCCAGGAACGCCCCGTGCAGAACGTCGTCGCCGCGGACACCGGCAGCGCCGACGACTCCGCGCGGCTGCTCGGCGAGGCCCTCGGCGACCACCGCGTCCTCCACCTGGCCCGCCGCTCCGGCTTCGGCACCGCCGTCGACGAGGCCGCCCGCACGGCCCCCGCCCTCACCCCGGACGACCTGCCCTACCTCAAGCGCCCCAGCGGCTGGGACCCCGTCAGCCGGCAGTGGCGCGACGACACCTACGACATGCCGGAGCTGCCCCACGGGGAGCCCGTCCAGTGGCTCTGGCTGCTGCACGACGACAGCGCACCCGAACCCGGCGCGCTCGCCCACCTCCTGAGAGTCGTCGACGACAACCCCGGCGTCGCCGTCGTCGGCCCCAAGCTGCGCGGCTGGTACGACCGCAGGCAGCTCCTGGAGGCGGGTGTCTCCATCGCCCACAGCGGCCGCCGCTGGACCGGCCTCGACCGCCGCGAGCAGGACCAGGGACAGCACGACCAGGTGCGCCCCGTCCTGTCCGTCTCCACCGCCGGCATGCTGATCCGCCGGGACGTCTACGAGCAGCTCGGCGGCTTCGACCGGGCGCTGCCCCTGATGCGCGACGACGTCGACCTCTGCTGGCGCGCCCAGGCCGCCGGCCACCAGGTCCTGATCGCCCCCGACGCCGTCCTGCGGCACGCCGAGGCCGCCGCGCGCGAGCGCCGCACCGTCGACTGCGTCGGCCGCAGCACCAGCAGCCCGCACCAGGTCGACAAGGCGGGCGCCGTCTACACGCTGCTCGTCAACTCCCGCGGCGCCGTGCTCCCCTGGGTGCTGCTCCGCCTGCTGTTCGGCACCGCCGTGCGCACGCTGGCCTACCTCGTCGGCAAGGCACCCGGACAGGCCCTGGACGAGATCACCGGCCTCCTGGCCACCCTGCTGCGGCCCGGGCGCCTGTTCGCCGCCCGCAAGCGGCGCGGCAAGGGCGCCGTCGACCCCGGCGAGCTGCGCCCGCTGTTCCCGCCGCCCGGCGCCACCGTCCGGGCCACCGTCGAGCAGGTCACCTCCTATCTCGGCTCCCGCGCGGAGCCCGAGTACGCCGGCGCCGGACGCCACGGCGGCGCGGTCGAGTCGGGACCCGGCGACGACGACGCCGACTTCCTCCAGGTCGACCAGTTCTCCCGGCTGCGGTGGCTCGCGGGCAAGCCCGCCCCCGTCCTCTTCGCCGTCCTGCTGCTCACCTCGCTCGTCGCCTGCCGCGAGCTGTTCGCCGGCGGCTCCCTGGCCGGCGGCGCCCTGCTGCCCGCCCCCGGCTCCGCCGGCGAGCTGTGGAGCCGCTACACCGACGCCTGGCACGCGGTCACCACCGGCGGCTCGCCGGGCGCACCGCCCTACCTGGCGATCGTCGCGACCGTCGCCGTGCTGTTCCTCGGCTCCACCGGCGCCGCCCTCACCGTGCTGCTCGTCTGCTCGGTCCCGCTCGCCGGCGTCACCGCCTACTTCGCCTCCCGGCCGCTGGTCGGCTCGCGCGTCCTGCGCGCCTGGGGAGCGGTCGCCTACGCGTTCCTGCCCGCCGCCACCGGCGCCCTGGCCACCGGCCGCATCGGCACCGCCGTCCTCGCCGTCCTGCTGCCGCTCCTGGCCCGCTGCGCGGTCTCCGCGCACGGCTTCCGCGCGGCACCCGGAACCCGGGCGAGCTGGCGCTCGGTCTGGGCGTACGCGCTGCTGCTCACGATCACCACCGCGTTCACGCCCGTCGTGTGGCCGCTCGCCCTGGTCCTCGGCCTCGCCGCGCTCGTCCTGCGCCGCGACGACCTCGGCGGGGCCGCCCCGCGCCTGCTCGCCGCCCTCGCCACCCCGCTGCTGCTGCTCGCCCCCTGGTCGCTGTCGCTGTTCCCGCTCGGCTTCCTGAAGGAGGCCGGCCGCGCCTACGACGGCGGCCCCGCCTCCGCCCTCGACCTGCTCGCCCTGAACCCCGGCGGCCCCGGCACCCTCGGCGGCCTGCTGCTGATCGGCGTGGTCCTCGCCGCCCTGGCCGCGCTGCTGCGCGACGAGCGCCAGTCCGCCGTCCGCACGGCCTGGGCCGTCGCCCTGGCCGGGCTGCTGTTCGCCGTCCTGACGCGCTCCCAGGGGGAGTGGGCCGGCCCCCTCACCCTGGTCTACGGCATCGCGCTGCTCTCGGCCGCCGCGATCGGCGCCGAGGGGGCGCGCGGGCGGCTCGCCGCCTTCGGCTTCGGCTGGCGGCAACCGCTGGCCGTGCTCGTCGCGGCCTCCGTCGCCCTCGCGCCCCTGGTGGCCGCCGTCGGCTGGATGCTCGCCGGCGCCGACGGGCCGCTGTCGCGCCGCGACCCGGTCCAGGTGCCCGCGTTCGTCGCCGAGGAGTCCGGCTCCGTCGACCAGGCCCGCACCCTGGTCCTCGGCGGCACCACCGCGGACGTCGAGTACAGCCTCGTGCGCGGCTCGGGGGTGCGCCTCGGCGACGCCGAACTCACCGAGGCGGTGGGCGGCAACGACCTCCTGGACCGGACCGTCGCGAACCTGGTCGCAGGCTCCGGCGCCGACCAGAGCGACCAGCTCGGCGGCTTCGCGGTGCGCTACCTCTTCGTCCGCGACGGCGCACCGCGCGAGATGTCCCGCGTCCTGGACGCCACCCCCGGCCTGAACCGGCTCAGCAAGCAGCGCGGCGGCTCCCTGTGGCGCGTCGAGCGCCAGGTCGCCCGCGCCACGATCTCCGCGCCGGGCAGCCTGCCCCTGCCGATCGCCGCCCAGGCCGTCGACGTGCACACCGACATCCCCGCCGGCGGTGAGGGCCGCGTGCTGCGCCTGGCCGACGCCGCCGACCCGGGCTGGACCGCCACCCTGGACGGCCGCGCCCTCACGCCGAAGACCGTCGACGGTTGGGCCCAGGGCTTCAGCCTGCCGACCGGCGGCGGGCGGCTGGACGTCACCCACGAGGCCCCGTTCACCCACACGGCGTGGGTGTGGGCGCAGGCCCTGCTCGGCGTCGTCCTCGTCGTCCTCGCCCTCCCGGGCCGCCGCAGGGAGATCGACGACGACCTGCCGGACGCCGAGGACGCCGTCCCCGACCTGCCCGCCGACGGCGAGGGCCGCCGCGCCCGCCGCCTGCGCGCCCAGCAGGAGGCCGACGCCCCGGACGTCGACGCGGCCCCGGACCTCCCGCGGCAGCCCTCCTACGGCGACGCCGACCGCTGGGACGCCCAGCAGGTCGACCCGTACGCGGCCCCCTACCCCGACCCGTACGCCCACCAGGCCCCCCGACCGGCCTACCAGGACGGCGGGTCCTACGCCCCGCTGCCGCCGGAGCAGCCCTACCAGGACGGCCCCCCGGCCTACGACCCCGCGGGGCCGTACCAGGACGGCGGTTACGACCCCTACCAGCCGTACCCCGCCCACGATCCGTACGGCCACGAGGCCGAGCAGCGTCCCGACGGGAGCCGGCACCAGTGAAGTCCCAGACCCTCTCCCTGATCGCGGTGACCACCGCCCTGGCCGCCGTCACCGGCTTCGCCGTCCTGGCCGAGCCGGACGGGCCCGCCCCGGCCCCGGCCGCCGCCTCCGCGAAGGCCCCCAGGCTGCCCGTGGAGCGCACCATGCTCGCCTGCCCCGCTCCCAGCACCTCCGACCTCGCCGAGACCGCCTACACGGCGTACACGCCCGCGGGCGGAGCCGGTGCGGCGGAGGGGAAGGACGGCGACGCGGCGAAGGGCGCCGCCGAGCTCGTCCCGACCACGACCGCCGAGGCCGGGGCCGAGGGGGACGACCCCGCCGCCGAGGTCGACCTGAAGCCGGTCAAGCCGCTCCTGACGATGAACGGCCCCGGCAGGCCCGTCGTCGCCGAGAGGTCGGGCGCGGAGACGCCCGCCGCCACCGGCATCGCCGACGGGCGGCTGGCCCCCGGCTGGACCGCCCAGCAGACCACCACGGTCGCCGCGGGCGACACCCGCGGCGTCCTCGGCGCCCGCTGCACCGCCCCCGGATCGGACTTCTGGTTCCCCGGCGCGAGCACCGCGGACAACCGCTCCGACTACGTCCACCTCGTCAACCCCGACGACACCGCCGCCGTCGCCGACGTCGAGCTGTACGGGAAGAACGGCCGCCTCAAGGCGCCGTCCGGGGAGGTCGGCCAGGCCGTCAAGGTTCCCGCGCGCGGCAGCGTCCCGCTGCTCCTGTCCACCCTCACCGACGAGACCGTCGACGACGTCACCGTGCACGTCGGCACCCGCGTGGGCCGCGTCTCCGCCGCCGTCCAGGCGACCGACGACAAGGCCCCCGGCGCCGACTGGCTGCAGGCCGGCGGCGACCCGGCCGCCCGGCTCGTCCTGCCCGGCATCCCCGCCGACGCCACGAACGTGCGCCTGTACGCCTTCACCCCCGACGGCGACGACGCCGAGCTCAAGGTGGAACTGGCCGGGAAGTCCGGCTCGTTCACCCCGGCCGGACACGAGAGCGTCTACGTCAAGGGCGGCATGACCGCGAGCGTGGACCTGGGGGACGTCACCCGCGGCGAGGCGGGCTCCCTGGTGCTCACCCCGACCCGCGGCGACACCCCTGTGGTGGCGGCCCTGCGCGTCACCCGGGGCAAGGGCGCCGACCAGGAGTTCGCCTTCGTGTCGGCGAGCGACCCGGTGGGTGCGCGCGCCACCGCGACCGACAACCGCGCCAAGGGCTCCACCCTGTCCCTGGTCGCCCCCCGCAAGGGCGAGTCCGTCCGGGTGAAGGTCACCGCCTCGGCGGGGAGCGGCGGCGGCGAACCGGCGTCCAAGACCTTCACCGTCAAGGGCGGCACCACGACGGCCGTCGTCCCCCCGGTGCCCGAGGGCCTCAAGGGGCGCTACGCGCTCACACTGGAGCCCGAGGACGGCAGCGGTCCGGTGTACGCGGCCCGCACGCTCTCCCTGCCCGAGGACGGCATCCCGATGTTCACCGTCCAGACGCTGTCCGACGACCGCGGATCGGTGGCCGTCCCCGAGGCGGGACAGGACCTCTCCGTCCTCGACTGAGGCCCCTGAGGAGGGTGTTCCGGAGCCTCCGCGCCGCACCGCTCCTCCTGAGGAGGCCGGTTCTCAGTCGTCCCCGTACTTCGGGTCGACCGACTCCGGGGAGAGGCCGAGCAGCTCGGCGACCTGCTCCACGACGATCTCGTGCACCAGAAGCGCGCACTCCTCGCGCCCCTTGGTGCGCAGCTCGACCGGCCGCCGGTAGACGACCACGCGGGCCGGCCGCCCGTCCTGCGCGGCGAACGTCCCGCCGAGCGGCACGGCCTCGTCGGGCCAGTCGCCGGGGTCGAGGCGGGGCACGTCGAGCACCTGGAAGTCGATGTCCGCGACCTCCGGCAGCCGCCGCTCCACCCGCTCCACGGAGTCCTGGACGAGGTCGGCGAACCGCTGCGCCCGGCTCGCGGAGAGCGGTACCTGAGGGGGCGCCACGGGTCCGCGCATGCCGCGGCCGTGTCGGTCTCTGCGGCGGGGCCTCGGCTCGGTCGGGCGGGGCGGCGGGGAGCTGTCCATCAAGGACGAGAGTAGCCCTCCGGGACGGCCCGCGATCGCGCTCCGCGCGCACCGGCCGCATGTCGTCGCACCCGCGCCCCGGACGTCGTCGCGTTCGCGCCCCGCGCGGCCTGTGGCGCACGTCACGACCGACACGGAGGAGGCGACCTCGGGGGGAGTCGTCGCGGCCCGGTGAGGAGTGCGGTAGCGTCCACCGTCGTGAGCCCTGTACGCCGCTGTTCGCGCACCGCCTGCGGCCGTCCCGCCGTCGCGACGCTGACGTACGTCTACGCGGACTCCACGGCCGTCCTCGGCCCGCTCGCCACCTACGCCGAGCCCCACTGCTACGACCTCTGCGCCGAGCACGCCGGCCGCCTCACCGCCCCGCGCGGCTGGGAGGTCGTCCGCCTCGCCGACGCCACCGCCCCCGCCCGCCCCAGCGGCGACGACCTGGAGGCCCTCGCCAACGCCGTGCGCGAGGCCGCCCGCCCCGCCGAGCGCCGAGCCGACGTCCCCGGCGGCCGCACGGCCGACCCCCTGGAGGTGGCCCGCCGCGGCCACCTGCGCGTCCTTCGCTCGCCGGACAACTGATCCCCCGACCGCCGTCCGCCCCCGCTCCCCGGGCCGCCGCCCCCGGGCCCGCGACCACGGACGGGTAGGTTGTGGCCACCGAATCGGACCAACAGGAGGGTCGGCCGTGGCTGCTGCGGATCTGTCGCAGATCGTGAAGGCGTACGACGTACGTGGTGTGGTCCCCGACCAGTGGGACGTCCCCCTGGCCAGGCTCTTCGGCGCCGCCTTCGCGCGGGTCACGGACGCGTCCGCGATCGTCGTCGGCCACGACATGCGCCCCTCGTCCCCCGGCCTCGCCCGCGCCTTCGCCGAGGGGGCCGCCGCGCTCGGCGCCGACGTCACCGAGATCGGCCTCTGCTCCACCGACCAGCTGTACTTCGCCTCCGGCGAGCTCGACCGGCCAGGCGCGATGTTCACCGCCTCGCACAACCCCGCGCAGTACAACGGCATCAAGATGTGCCGCGCCGGCGCCGCCCCCGTCGGCCAGGACACCGGCCTGGCGGAGATCCGCGCCCTGGTCGAGGAGTGGTCCGCCACCGGCGCCCCGGCCCCCGCCGCGACCCCCGGGGAGATCACCTCCCGCGACACCCTCGCCGACTACGCGGCCTACCTGCTCTCCCTCGTCGAGGTCGCGAGCATCCGGCCCCTGAAGGTCGTCGTCGACGCCGGCAACGGCATGGGCGGGCACACCGTCCCCACCGTGTTCTCCGGCCTCCCCCTGGACGTCGTCCCGATGTACTTCGAGCTCGACGGGACCTTCCCCAACCACGAGGCGAACCCGCTCGACCCCGCCAACGTCGTCGACCTCCAGGCGCGCGTCGTCGGCGAGGGTGCGGACCTGGGGCTCGCCTTCGACGGCGACGCCGACCGCTGCTTCGTCATCGACGAGAACGGCGCCCCCGTCTCCCCCTCCGCCATCACGGCCCTGGTCGCCGCCCGCGAACTCGCCAAGCACGGCGGCGAGGGGACGATCATCCACAACCTGATCACCTCCTGGTCGGTCCCGGAGGTCGTCCGCGAGCACGGCGGCACCCCCGTGCGCACCCGCGTCGGGCACTCCTTCATCAAGGAGGAGATGGCCCGCTCCGGCGCCATCTTCGGCGGCGAGCACTCCGCCCACTACTACTTCCGGGACTTCTGGAACGCCGACACCGGCATGCTCGCCGCCCTGCACGTCCTCGCCGCCCTCGGCACCCAGCCGGAACCGCTCTCCGCCCTCGTCGCCCAGTACGACCGCTACACCGGCTCCGGCGAGATCAACTCCACCGTCGAGGACCAGTCCGCCCGGCTCGCCGCCCTGGAGGCCTTCTACGGCGAGCGCCCCGACACCACCCTCGACCACCTCGACGGCCTCACCGTCACCACCCCCGACTGGTGGCTCAACGTCCGCGCCTCCAACACCGAGCCGCTCCTGCGCCTCAACGTCGAGGCGCGCGACCAGGCGACGACGGCGAAGATCCGCGACGAGGCGCTGGCCCTGATCCGCGCGTAGTGCGCCGCCGGACGGGCGGTGGCGCGGAGAACCGCCCCGCCACCGCCCACCGGTACGCTGACCAGGCCGACCGACCCGCACCCCGAAGGACCGCCATGCCTCTCGACCCCGGCCTCCTCGACATCCTGGCCTGCCCCGCCTGCCACGCCCCCCTGGACCCCACCCCGACCGAACTCGTCTGCACGAGCGGCGCCTGCGGCCTGGCCTACCCCATCCGCGACGACATCCCCGTCCTCCTCGTCGACGAGGCCCGCCGCCCCGCGTAGCCGCCCCCGCCGACACCCCGGTCGCAGGAGGAGAAGACCCGTGTTCGACGAGACGCTGCTCGACACCCCGGACGCGCTCACCCGCGCCGACGGCCGCCGCGGCCTGCTCAGGTCCGCCGCGGAGGCCGGCGCCGCCGTCCGCAGCGCCGCCCGGGCCGCCGCCGAGGCCGGCGTCACCGCGTTGAACCCCGACGGCCGCCCCCGGGCCGTGCTGCTCGCCGGCTCCGGCGCCGCCGCGGGCGGAACGGCCGACCTCCTGGACGCCCTCGCCGGGGCCGGCGCGCTGGTCACCCGGCTCCGCCCCACCGGCGTCGCCGCCGCCCCCGGCGCGCTGCGCTGGGAGCTGCCGGGCTGGGCCGGCCCCGTCGACCTCCTCGTCGTCCTCACCGCCGACGGCACCGAGCCCGGCCTAGGCCTCCTCGCCGAGCAGGCCTACCGGCGCGGCTGCACCGTCGTCGCCGTCGCGCCCGCCCGCGCCCCGCTCGCCGACTCCGTCGCCAAGGCCCACGGCCTGTACGTACCCGCCGCCGCGGGCCCGCGGCACGACCACGAGCCGTACCCCGACACCGCCTCCGCGACCCTCTGGTCGCTGCTCACGCCGCTGCTCGCCCTCCTCGACCGGATCGGGCTGCTCGCCGCCCCGCCCGACGACCTCGAGAAGGTCGCCGACCGCCTCGACCGCACCGCGGAGCGCTGCGGGCCCGCCCTCGCCACCCACGGCAACCCCGCCAAGACGCTCGCCGTCGAGCTCGCCGAGACGCTCCCGCTGATCTGGACCGAGGGCGCGGCGACGGCCGCCGTGGGCCGCCGCTTCGCCGCCGTCCTCGCCGGACTCGCGGGCCGCCCCGCGCTCGCCGCCCGGCTCCCCGAGGCCCTGCCCGCCCACACCGCCCTCCTCGCCGGCCCCGCCCCGGCGGAGGCCCCGGGAGCCGGCGACGCCGCGGACGACTTCTTCCGCGACCGCGTCGACGACCCCGAACCCCTGCGCCCGCGCATCGTGCTGCTCCGCGACCGCACCGTCACCGGCGCGCTGTCCGCCGCCCCCGGCGTCCGCGAGCTGGCCCGCGGCCACCACGTCCCGGTGAGCGAACTCGAACCGCGGGACGACGCCGAGTCCGGCGGGCCGCTCGAGGACCTCGCCGAACTCCTCGCCGTCACCGACTTCGCCGCCGCCTACCTCGCCCTCGCCGCCGCCCCGCACCTCTGACGGGCCGTCGGCGCACCCGTTCCCCGCTCCGGAGAGAAGCCCATGGACCGCCTCGCCAACACCGTCCGCCCGTACGCCTGGGGCTCCACCACCGCGATTCCCGAGCTGCTCGGCGTCGAGCCCACCGGCGAGCCGCAGGCCGAGATGTGGATGGGCGCCCACCCCGGCGCCCCCTCCCGGCTCCCGCGCGGCCCCCTCGACGCGCTCGTCGCGGCGGACCCGGCGGCGGAGCTCGGGTCCGCCGCCGTCGACCGGTTCGGCCCCCGGCTGCCCTTCCTGCTCAAGCTCCTGGCCGCCGGCGCCCCGCTCTCCCTCCAGGTCCACCCCGACCTCGACCAGGCCCGCGAGGGCTTCGCCGCGGAGGAGGCCGCCGGCATCCCCGTCGACGCGCCGCACCGCAACTACAAGGACGACCACCACAAGCCCGAACTCGTCTGCGCCCTCACCCCCTTCGAGGGGCTGTGCGGCTTCGCCCGCCCCGACGACGCCGCCGACCTCATGGAAGGGCTCGGCGTCGACTCGCTGAAGCCGTACGCCGACACCCTGCGCGCCCACCCCGAGGACGCCGCGCTCCGCGAGGTCCTCACCGCCGTCCTCACCGCCGAACCGGCCGCGATGCGCGACACCGTCACCGAGACCGCCGCCGCCTGCGAGCGCCTCGGCGGCCGCTACGCCCCCTACGCCTCGCTCGCCCGCAGCTACCCGGGCGACCCCGGGGTGATCGCGGCCATGCTCCTCAACCACGTCGTGCTGCGCCCGGGCGAGGCCCTCTACCTCGGCGCGGGCGTCCCGCACGCCTACCTCGGCGGCCTAGGCGTCGAGATCATGGCCAACTCCGACAACGTGCTGCGCTGCGGCCTCACCCCCAAGCACGTCGACGTCCCCGAACTGCTGCGCGTCGTCCGCTTCGAGGCCACCGCCCCTGCCGTCCTGCGCCCCGAGGCCACCCCGGACGGCGAGGAGCTGTACGAGACCCCCGTCGACGAGTTCCGCCTCTCCCGCTTCGCCCTCACCGGCACCGCCCACGACCTCGGCACGACCGGGCCGCAGATCCTGCTCTGCACGGCCGGCACGGTCCGGGCGGGCGAACTCGCCCTCGCGGCGGGCGAGTCGGTGTTCGTCCCGGCCGGCGAAGCGGTGACCGTCACCGGCACCGGCACCCTCTTCCGGGCCACCGTCGTCCTCTGACGGACCCTCCGGCAGCTGAGTCCGCCCGATCCCCTCGATCGGGCGGCCCCGCCTGTCAGGGCTGCAACAATGGCGCGCTTGCGTTTCGTATGAAGGCGAAGGGACATCCGGCAGACATGAGCGCGTCAGGCGGCACCAAGGCGATCGTTGCGGCACTGGCCGCCAACCTCGCGATCGCGGTAGCGAAATTCGTGGCATTCCTCTTCAGCGGTTCCTCCTCGATGCTGGCCGAGAGCGTCCACTCGCTGGCCGACTCGGGGAACCAGGGGCTGCTCCTGGTCGGCGGCAAGAAGGCCAAGCGCGAGGCGACCAAGGAGCACCCCTTCGGCTACGGCCGCGAGCGCTACATCTACGCCTTCCTCGTCGCCATCGTGCTGTTCTCCATGGGCGGCATGTTCGCCCTGTACGAGGGCTACGAGAAGATCAAGCACCCGCACTCCCTGGACAACTGGTACTGGCCGGTCGGCGTCCTGGTCTTCGCGATCATCGCCGAGACGTTCTCCTTCCGGACCGCCATCAAGGAGTCCAACGCCGTACGCGGCAAGCAGTCCTGGAGCACGTTCGTCCGGCGCTCCAAGGCCCCGGAGCTGCCCGTGGTGCTCCTGGAGGACCTCGGCGCCCTCGTCGGCCTCATCCTCGCCCTGATCGGCGTCTCGCTCGCTGTGATCACCGGGGAGGGCGTGTGGGACGGCATCGGCACCCTCTGCATCGGCGTCCTGCTGATCGTCATCGCGATCGTCCTGGCCGTGGAGACCAAGTCGCTCCTGCTCGGCGAGTCGGCCGCCGCCGAGGTCGTCGGGCAGATCGAGGCCGCCGCCGTCGACGGGGACACCGTCACCCGTCTGATCCACATGCGCACCCTGCACCTCGGCCCGGAGGAGCTCCTCGTGGCCGCGAAGATCGCCGTCCGGCGGGACAGCACGGCCGACCAGGTCGCCGAGGCCATCAACGCCGCCGAGCAGCGCATCCGCGAGGCCGCGCCCATCGCCCGGGTCATCTACCTCGAACCGGACATCTACAGCGAGGCCGCCGCCCGGACCCCCGCCGATCCGGCCAAGACCCCCGGTGGCCCCGCCGGCGACACCACCCCGCACTGACCCCGGCATCCCCTCCCGCGCCGAAGGCCTCCTGACCTGGTCAGGGGGCCTTCCGTATGCCCCGGCCGACCTCCGGCCCACCCGCCCGGGACCCCACCGCGTCCCGGCCGCCTTTCGGCGTACCCTTCGGTTGAGTGGGCCGATCGGTGTAGATTCGACCCCAGAACCAGACGTCGCTGCTGATGGCGGTCGGGTGGCCGGTACGACGGGCCGCCCGAGGGAGAGAGGGCCTCCGACGGACGGCACCGCGAGCGGTCCTGGGCACCTCCGTGTCCGCCGTCGCAGAGCCAACCCTGCCCGCCTCCCGTTCACCCTTCCGAGGAGCAGCACGCTATGACGACTGTCGACAGCCGACAGGACTTCAAGGTCGCCGACCTCTCCCTCGCCGCCTTCGGCCGCAAGGAGATCACGCTCGCCGAGCACGAGATGCCCGGCCTGATGTCGATCCGCGAGGAGTACGCCGCCTCCCAGCCGCTGGCCGGCGCCCGCATCACCGGCTCCCTGCACATGACCGTGCAGACCGCCGTCCTGATCGAGACCCTCGTCGCCCTCGGCGCCGACGTCCGCTGGGCCTCCTGCAACATCTTCTCCACCCAGGACCACGCCGCCGCCGCCATCGCGGTCGGCCCCACCGGCACCCCCGAGGACCCCAAGGGCGTCCCGGTCTTCGCCTGGAAGGGCGAGACGCTGGAGGAGTACTGGTGGTGCACGGAGCAGGCCCTGACCTGGCCGGACACCCCGACCGGCGGCCCGAACATGATCCTCGACGACGGTGGCGACGCCACCCTCCTCGTCCACAAGGGCGTCGAGTTCGAGAAGGCCGGCGCCGCTCCGGACCCCTCCACCGCCGATTCCGAGGAGTACGGCTACATCCTGACCCTCCTCAACCGCACCCTCGGTGAGGACGGCCAGAAGTGGACCCGGCTCGCCTCCGAGATCCGCGGCGTGACGGAGGAGACCACCACCGGTGTCCACCGCCTCTACGAGATGATGCGCGACGGCGTCCTGCTGTTCCCTGCGATCAACGTCAACGACGCGGTCACCAAGTCGAAGTTCGACAACAAGTACGGCTGCCGCCACTCCCTCATCGACGGCATCAACCGCGCCACCGACGTCCTCATCGGCGGCAAGACCGCGGTCGTCTTCGGCTACGGCGATGTGGGCAAGGGCTGCGCTGAGTCGCTCCGCGGCCAGGGCGCCCGCGTGATCATCACCGAGATCGACCCCATCTGCGCCCTCCAGGCGGCGATGGACGGCTACCAGGTCACCACGCTCGACGAGGTCGTCGACAAGGCCGACATCTTCATCACCACGACCGGCAACAAGGACATCATCATGGCCGCCGACATGGCCAAGATGAAGCACCAGGCCATCGTCGGGAACATCGGCCACTTCGACAACGAGATCGACATGGCCGGCCTGGCCAAGCTGCCCGGCATCGTCAAGGACGAGGTCAAGCCGCAGGTCCACACCTGGACCTTCCCCGACGGCAAGGTCCTCATCGTCCTGTCCGAGGGCCGCCTGCTGAACCTCGGCAACGCGACGGGTCACCCCTCCTTCGTGATGTCCAACTCCTTCGCGGACCAGACCCTGGCCCAGATCGAGCTGTTCACGAAGCCGCAGGAGTACCCCACCGACGTCTACGTCCTCCCCAAGCACCTCGACGAGAAGGTCGCCCGGCTCCACCTCGAGTCCCTCGGCGTGAAGCTCACGACCCTCCGCCCCGAGCAGGCCGCCTACATCGGCGTCGAGGTCGAGGGCCCGTACAAGCCCGACCACTACCGCTACTGATCCGCACGCCGCCCCACCGGGCGGACCGCTGCCGGTCACCGCACCACCTGGCAGGCCCCCGTCCCCGCGACGGGGGCCTGCCCGCGTGACAGCCCGCCCCGTCACCGCCCCCGCCAGGAACCGGACCACCCCATGCCCCGCGGCCGCTACTCGCTCCACGATCCCCACGACAACCTCCCCCTCGGCGAAGAGCACTTCCACTGCGCCCCCGGCCCCTCCGGCTGGCGCTACGTCGCCCAGCGGACCACCCCCTCGGGCGACCACGCCGGCTCCGTAGACCTGGCCGTCGACGAACTCGGCCGCCCCATCCGCCTCGAACTCAACGCGGCGGGCTGGCAGGTCCGCGGCGCCGCCGTCGACGGCGTCACCTGGGTCCGCAGCGATCCGGGCGGCACGGCCGCCGCGGAGGGCAACGCCCCCGCCCACGCCTTCACCGGCACCTCACCGGCCTTCCTCGTCGCCACGTCCCGCCTCCTCCGCCTCACCCTCGGCGCACCGGCCACCCGCGTACGCCTCGTCCGTCTCACCGACCCGGTCCTCGCCCCGCTGACCGTCGACCAGTCCTGGGCCATGACAAGAAGTGAACACCATGCCACTGACAGTGACCCCCTCGTCGTGGAGGAATACCAGGTCACAGACCTGAGCACCGGCGAGCAGCACGCCGTCCACATCGCCGGCGACGTCGTTCTCGCGGCCCCCGGCATCGAGCTGGAACACCTCGAGACCCCGCCCTCGGTCTTCCCGGCCTGACACCGTCGACGGCGCGGCCGCCCCACCTCAGCCGGGAGGCGCGAAACCGGTCCCGCCGCCGCGGCCGCCCTCGGGCGGGGCGGGCCGCGCATCACCGGCGGGGGACGCCGGCCGCTCGATCGCCGCGGGCAGCGGGGGACCGAACGTCCCGCCCGGGACGGGCGGCGCCTCCCGGCCGCCCTCCCGCTCCGCCGCGGACGACCGCCGGCTCTCCCGCGCCTGCCGCTCCTGCACCACTGCGGCGAGATACGCACCGGCCGGCACGCCGGGCGGCACCGGAGCCCCGGTCCGCCCGGCCACCTCGGCGGCCAGTCGCTCGGCGATCGACCAGGAGACCTGCGGATCGAGATACCGCATCCGGGTCAGGTACTGGCGCACCGCCAGCCACAGCTCGTCCGGCACCGCGGAGAGGTCGAGCGCCACGAAGCGCCCCACCAGCCAGGGCGGTGGCGGCGGGACCGCCTCGTCGCGCCCCGTCGGCACCCGTTCCCGCACGACCAGCGTCCCGGCGAACACGTCGCCCAGCCGTCGCCCCCGCTCGGACGCCAACGACGCGACACACGCGACCACACCGAAGGTGCCGAGGATCTCGACGACCCCGATCGCCCCGCGCACCAGCGCGTGCCGGAAGCGGATGGGCCCTCCGTCGTCCCGGACGACCCGCAGCCCGCAGGCCAGCTTGCCCAGCGAGCGGCCGTGGCTCAGCGTCTCCACCGCGATCGGCACCCCGACGAGCACCAGCAGGAACGTCGCCACCGTCACCGCCGCGATCGCCGCCTCGTCCCACGACGACATGGCGACGAGCAGTCCGAGCGTGACGCCCAGGTAGAGCGCGAACGCGAGGATCAGGTCGATCAGCACCGCGAGCGCCCGACTCGGCAGCTTCGCCGCCCGCAGCTCCAGGGCCACCGCCTCGCCCGTGACCAGCTCCGTCATCTGCGTCCCTCTCCCGCCCGCCGCGTCCCCTGCCGGCCAGTCTGCCAAGCTGAACCCCGTCGCGTCGCCGGAGGAGGGGGAACGTACCGATGGACCTGGACGTCTTCGTCGCAGCGCACCGCGCGGAGTGGGACCGGCTGGACGCGCTCCTCAAGCGCCGGCGACGCCTCACCGGAGCCGAGGCGGACGAGCTGGTCGCCCTCTACCAGCGCACCGCCACCCACCTCTCCCGGGTGCGCACCACGGCCCCGGACGCCCAGCTGATCGGCCGCCTCACCCAGCTCGTGGCACGCGCCCGCAGCACGGTCACCGGCACCCGCCGCGCCGGCTGGCGGGACGTGACCGACTTCCTGACCGCCGGATTCCCCGCCGCGCTCTACCGCACCCGCCGCTGGTGGATCCCGACCGCACTCCTCTCGATCGCGCTCGCGGCCCTGATCGGCTGGTGGATCGGCACCCACCCCGAGGTCCAGTCCACCCTCGCCGCCCCCGCCGAACTCCGCGAGATGACCCGGCCGGGCGGACAGTACGAGACGTACTACTCCAGCAACCCGGCCGCGTCCTTCGCGGCGCAGGTTTGGACGAACAACGCGCGGGCGGCGGCCATGTGCCTGGTCCTGGGCGTCTTCCTGGGAGTGCCGGTTCTGCTGGTCCTCTTCCTCAACATGGCCAACCTCGGGGTCGGTATCGGGCTGATGTCGTCGGCCGGACGGCTGGACGTCTTCCTCGGACTCGTCATCCCGCACGGCCTCCTCGAACTGACGGCGGTCTTCGTCGCCGCCGGCACGGGACTCCGTCTCGGCTGGACCCTCGTCGACCCCGGCCCGCGCACCCGCCGCGACGCACTCGCCCGCGAGGGCCGCGCAGCCGTCGGCATGGCCATCGGCCTCGCCCTGGTGCTCTTCGTGTCCGGGGCCATCGAAGGTTTCGTCACCCCCTCCGGCCTCCCCACCTGGGCCCGCATCGCCATCGGCGTCCTCGCCGAGCTCGCCTTCCTGCTCTACGTCTACGTCCTCGGCGGCCGCGCCTACCGGCGTGGTCTGACGGGTGATCTGGCCGACGAGGAACGCAGCGCGGAACAGCCCGTCGCCGCGTGACGCGTCGATGTGCGAGGGCGGTGGATCACCTGCTACTGTCCTCTTCGCCCCACGGACCTGTCGAAACGGTCTCGCAGGGGCACCCCCCGTCTTCATCTCCGCAGAATCCCGAGCGGTTCAACACGCTCGAAATTCTCTGATAAAGTCGGGGAAGCCGGAAAGGAAAGCGCGAAAGCGAAGACCTGGAAAGCGCCGAGGAAATCGGGCCCGAAAGAGTCTGGTAGAGTCGGAAACGCAAGACCGAAGGGAAAAGCCCGGAGGAAAGCCCGAGAGGGTGAGTACGAAGGAAGCGTCCGTTCCTTGAGAACTCAACAGCGTGCCAAAAGT
>NZ_JBHWZH010000127.1:0-16360 GCF_042728285.1 Streptomyces sp. NPDC060194
GTCCGCGGGCCGCGGTCGGGCACGTCGCGTGGGCGGCCGGGGCCGCTGAGTGCCCCGCCGCACGGGCGCGATCGGCGTGTCAGCAGCGGCCTTTGGGCGCCGCAGATCGGATCGCGTGCGGTGCCACCCGGGTCACCGAGTCGCCCCGCACCACGCCGCCGGAGGCCTCGACGGCGTGGCCGTTGCCGATGTCGCACCGGGAACGTGAGGGAGGCCGGCGGAGCCGATCCCGGTCGGACCGCTCAGGCGGAGACTCGTTCTCCTCCGCGGCCTCCCGGACATCCCCACCTGGACCCGGATCCGCCCTTTCCTCCGTCACCGCGCGACCGGGAACTCGGGCGTGCGAGGCGGATGTTGCGACCCGAGGCACGGGGTCCCGCCAGGCGCGTGGGGTGAGGTCCGACCGTGCGGCCACCGTGTGAGTCGTTCGGCGCCCACAGGTCGGCCTCTGCCGGGCTGCGAGGTCTTCGTCATCGACGCGGGCCGGTACGCCGAGGACGAGACCTGGTGGGAGACCGTCGGCGCCTGGGAGCCCGCCGCACGGCGCTTTCCCGGCGACATCGGCGAAGTGCTGGACCGCATACGCGAGCGCGGCATGACGCCCGGCCTGTGGCTCGAACCCGAGGTGGTCGGGATCCACAGCCCCGCCCTGGGCGAACTGCCGCCCGAGGCGCTCTTCCGGAGCGGAGGCGTACCCGTCGTCGACTCCGGCCGCCACCACCTCGACCTCCGGCACCCCGCGGTCGTACGACGGCTGGGCACCGTGGTCGACCGCATCTTCCGGCTCGCCCCCGCCGCGGCCCGGTGCCGGCCCACCGGGGCAGGAGACGGCGGGAGGCAGGGCGCCCGGGGCCGTCCTGCGGCACCCCGGTCCGGCGGGGCGCAGGCCTGGAACCACCGCTCTCACGCGCCGTCCCGAGGATCGGCGCGGCACAGCGGGCGTCCGGACCACCCGCTGTTCCGGTCGGCGTCCTCCGCGGCGGGGGTCCCCCTCACGCGGGTGGGTCGGGCACCCGCGTTCCACCGGCACCATCCGGTCTTCAGCCCGCCGGTCGTTCATCGCGACGACATCCTGTGCAACGCCCGCCTCCTCCACCGCCGCTGAGGACGGTGGCCGATGACCGGCTGGATCCACGCGTCCGCCGGCCCGGTCGGCTGACCGCCCAGACGAGCAGCGCGCACAGGGCGAAGGCGGCGCCGAGCACGCTGGAACCGGCCCACCCCGCGGCCGCGTACACCGCTGAGGTGCCGCTCGCCCCGACGGCGGAGCCGAGGGAGTAGAAGAGCATGTAGCCGCCGATGACACTGCTCGTCCGGTGCGGGAAGGCGGCCGTGAGCAGGTGCTGGTTGCTCACGTGCACCGCCTGCACCGCGAAGTCGAGGACGATCACGCCGACGACCACCGGCCACAGCGACCAGGACGCCTGGCCCGTCGGCAGCCACGAGGCCGCCAGGAGCGCCAGCGCACCGCCGGTGACGACGTGGGACCGGCCGGCGTCGGCCCCCTGCCCGGCCCGGGAGGCGCCGAGCGCCCCGGCCAGCCCGGCGATCCCGAACAGGCCGATCGCCGCCGTGCCGAGATGCCACGGCTCGGCGGCGAGCGGCAGGGCCAGGCCGCTCCACAGCGTGCCGAACGAGGCGAACACGAAGAACGCGATCAGTCCGCGCGAAACGAACAGGCGCTCACGGAAGAGGCCGCCCAGGGAGATCAGCACCGCGCCGTACGCGGCCCGGCCCTCCCGCCGGTCGGAGGGCATGAGGGCCAAGGTGCAGCAGGCGAGCGCGAGGAGGAGCGCGGTGAGCACCGCGTAGATGCTGCGCCAGCCCCAGAGGGCCGCGAGTCCGCCGGCGACCACCCGCGCGCCGAGGATGCCGATGATGACGCCGCTGGTCACGGCTCCGAGGGTGCGGCCGCGTTCGGCCGGCGCGGACAGGTCGGCGGCGTAGGCGACCGTGGCCTGGACGACGACCGCGAACAGGCCGGTGAGGGCGAGGCCGGCGAGCAGGAGCCACGCCTGGGCGGCGACCGCGACCAGAGCCGTGCCGACCGCGGCGAGGAGGAGGTGTCCGGCGATGAGCCGGCGGCGGTCGAACACGTCCCCCGCGGGAACGAGGAGGGCCAACCCGATCAGGTAGCCGAGCTGCCCGGTGGTGACGATCCGTCCCAGGTCGGCCTCCGGCAGGCCCACATCGCCCCCGATCTGCGCCAACGCGGGCTGCGCCACGTAGATCGTCGAGACGGCGACCGCGCAGATCACGGCGAACAACGTCCTGCGGCCCGATGTGAGACCCACGCGCGAACCCCCGATCAGTAGCACATCGCAACCAAATCACCGTACGGCAGAATGGTTTCGATCCGCAACCGTTGAGGAGGAGTGATGGCTCGTACCGCGCCCGCTGCCGGCGAGACGGCCTGGACCGACCCCGCCTGCCCCGTCGCCCGCGCGCTCGACCTGGTCGGAGACCGGTGGAGCCTGCTGATCGTCCGCGACGCGATGGACGGAGCGCGGGCCTTCACCGACTTCCAGCAGCGCACCGGAATCGCACGGAACATCCTCACCGACCGCCTGCGCCGCCTCATCGAACGAGGCGTCCTCGAACGGCGGACCGCCCCGACGGGGCGGCGGCAGAACTACGTCCTGACGGAAACGGGCCGGGACCTCTTCACCGTCGTCGTGGCCCTGCGCCAGTGGGGCGAACGGCACGCCTTCGCGGCAACCGAGACCCACTCACTTCTCGTGGACGACAGCGGACTCCCGCTCCCGGAGCTCCGTGCCACGGACGTGCACGGCCGGCCGGTGGGCGTCGACACGACCTCGGTGCACCGCCCGCACTGACCCCGACACGGGCCCGGCGGGGACGCTTGTCACCGCTGCCGCCACCCGTTTGACTTGGCCGGGGTGCCCGCTTGTCGAGCGGCGCCGGGGGAGGCGACGAGCAGATGGTGATCGACAGTGCGGTCATGGCGCCCGGCGAGCGGGCGGAGGCGATTCGCGAGGTGATCTGGAGCAGCGTGGTGCGGGTGGAGATCACCCACCAGCCCGACCCGCGGCTCATCCGCACCTCGGGGGCGATCAGCCGTGTCGGGCCGTTGACGGTCTGCTCGGTGCGGGCCAATGCCACGGTGGTGCGGCGTACTCCCGCACTCGCACGGGACGACATGGAGCCGAGCGTGTTCGTCGGGCTGCAGGTCACCGGCAGCAGCATGGTCGTGCAGGACGGCCGGGAGGCCGTGCTGCGGCCCGGCGACCTAGCGCTGTACGACACCACGCGCCCTTACACGCTGCTGAACAGGGACGGTATCCATCAGCACTACTTCCGGATCCCGCGCGCCGAACTCGCGCTCCCGGACGGCCTGTTGAAGCTGGCGACCGCGGTGCCGTTCGGCCGTCGGGATCCGCTGGCGGACCTCACCGCCACCTGCCTGCGGCGGATCGCGCGCCGGCAGGCCGGGACCGCGGCGTCTTCGACCCACGACCTGGAAGCGGCGGGCAGGCCGGGCATCGAGTTGCTGCGTGCTCTGATCACAGCCCGGCTCGGTGACCGCCGCGCGGCGTTCCACGCCGCGGACGAGACGCTGTGTCTGCGGGTGATGGACTATGTCCGGGCCCACCTCGGAGACCACGATCTGACGCCGGCTCGTGTCGCGGCCTGCCACCACGTCTCGCTTCGCCAGCTGTACAAGGTCCTGTCCCGCAACGGTGTGCACCTGGGCGAGTGGATCCGGTCGCAGCGCCTCGAACGCTGCCGTGCGGAACTCGCGTCCGCCTCTGCCCGGCACCGGTCGATCGCCGCGGTCGGGTACCGGTGGGGTTTCCCGAACGCCGCCCACTTCAGCCGCGCCTTCAAGGGGGCGTTCGGCATCACCCCCGGCGACTGGCGGGCACTGCACGCCGGCAACGGTGACAGCCCGCGCCTCCTCGACCCGTGAACCCGGGGCGGGCGGGGCGCGGAGGACGGCGTCGGTTCCGGCTCCGCCCGGCGGCGGGTGCGCACGGGCGGGATCACCCACCTGCCCGGCGGGGTCCGGCACCCGTGCCGGCCGGCAGCCGCCCGGCGGGGTCCGGCACCCGTGCCGGGGGTCTCAGGTGGTCGGGTCGACGAAACGGCGGACGAAGGTGAGGGCGGTGTCGGCGACCTCCTGCCAGCCGCTGTCGATGGTCAGGGAGTGGCCGCGGCCGGGGACCTCGGTGATCTCGGTGACGGCGTGCTCGTTCTGCGCCTGCTTCTTGTAGGCGGCGTTGGCGATGGCCCAGGGAACGGTGTTGTCATTCTCGCCCGAGACGATCAGCAGCGGTCCGCGGTCGGCCGTGCGGGTGTCGACCTTCGCCTCGGTCCAGGGGTTGAGGTTGGCGGCGGCGGCCTGGAAGAGCGGTTCCCCGGGGGCGGCCACGGCGAAGGTGCCGTACAGCTCGCGGGCCTCCTCCTCGCCGACCGCGTTGGCGAAGGCGTAGCGGAACTGGTCGAACGTCAGCGGCACCGCGCGGTGGTAGTTGGCCGGGTTGGCGAGCACGGCGCTCGCGGCGCGCAGGGAGGACAGCGGGAGCGGCAGCACGCCCCGGAACGGTGCGGGGTCGATGGCCACCGAGGCCTGGGACAGGCCGCGTCCGGCGGTGATCTGGGTGATCAGCCCGCCGAAGGAGTGGCCGATGACCACCGGCTTGCGGTCCAGTCGGCCGATCAGGTCGCAGAAGTGGTCGGCGACCTGGCCCACGCTCTTGCCCGCGAAGGCCTCCGGGTGGGCGTGCGCCTCCTCGACGGTGTCGGGGTCGTCGGGCCAGCCCGGCAGGACCGGGGCGAAGCCGGCCTGCTCGAAGACGGTGGCCCAGCGGTCCCAGCTGGTGGGCAGCAGCCACAGGCCGTGGACGAAGACGACGGGGATGCGGCCGGTGGCGTTGGCGGCCTCGACCCGGGCGAGATCGCGGGCGGAGGCGGGCGTTGCTCGGGGGGACGACACGGTAGGTCTCCTTGAGGGCGTGCGGGTCACGGGTGGTCGGTGCGGGCGGGGGAAGGGATCAGGGCGGCGGGCCACGTCCTGGGCGAGGACCTCTGGGTCCCCGTCGCTGCTCGGGCCGGGACGGGCGCGGCCTGCGGCCGGGGCTCGGCCCGTGGCGGCCACCGCTCCCCCGCCTGCGGCCCGCCGCCGCGGTCAGGGGGCGGCCAGGGCCGTGCGCAGGGTGCTGACGTCCAGTGCGACGGCCACCCGGGCACCCTGGGTGCCGCGCAGCCCGTCGAGCAGGACGAAGCCGTGGATGACGCCCTGGACGCGGACGGCGGTCACCTCGGCACCGGCCCGCCGCAGCCAGGCCGCGTACCCCTCGCCCTCGTCGACGGGCCGCTCGCCCCGCGTACCGGCGGGCCGCACGATCCTGGCGCGGACCTCGCCGATCGGCCCGCCCACGACGCTCACCCGCGCCTCGTCGACCGCGGGCAGCCCCACGTCGCCGCTTTGCGCGCCCTCGACGGCCTTGCGGCCCTCGGCCGGCGGCAACTGGTACGGGAACGGCGGCGTGGCGGTCGCTGCGGCGAAGGCGGCGGCCTGGGGTTCAGGAGCCGGCGCGACGCATGCGTGGTCAGTCACGGATCGGACCTTTCTGCGGATCGAGGGGGCGCGCCGCCGGAGCGAGGCGCCGCACGTCGGAAGCTAGCGGCCCTACGGGACGCCCGGTTGCCTGTGCGTGCCGGCCTGCTGCCCCTCGACGCAGGGCCCGCGCCACCGCGCGGGCACGCACGGAGCAGACCCGTGCACAGGACGGCAACCGCCTGCCCGGCCTCACCACGAGGATGGGCGTCGCCACACCCGAGGACCGCGCTGGAGGGCTGGTTCGTGCTGCTGCTGGACCTGGAGGACGTCGCGCCACCCGACAGGGCGGACGCGTTCCTCCACGCGATGACGGACGACTCCGTGCCGAACGAGATCCTCCACGAGGAGGGCGGGAGCGCGATCAGCGCCCGCATCGAAGGCTGGCGCGTGGGCGGCCTGGACCTCTTCGACCTGCGGAGCTCCGGACTGGAGGTCCGGCGAACGGCCCGACACGTACGCCACCACCGCGACCGTCCCGTGGTGTCGGTCTCGCTCCAGACGCGGGGCGTCCACCGCGCCGAACAGGCGGGCACCCGGGTCCTCCTCGGGCCGCAGGACATCTGCGTCTTCCACGAACTCGCCCCTCGCACCTACGGCTGGTCCGGGCCCGGCGCCTCACAGGCCGTCACCTTCGACACGGAGCATCTCGGCCTGCCGGTGGACACCGTGACCCGGGCCTCCGTGCGGCTTCGCTCCAGCCCCGTGCACGACCTGCTGCTGGGCCACCTGCGCTCGCTGTTCGACCATCCGGGCCGCCTCGAAACGGACCCCGGAGCCGGCGCCCTCGCCAACGCCACCACCGACCTCGTACGCGCCCTGCTGACCTCGGCCGCCCACGACGAACGCGACGCGCGGGTCAGAGAGGCCATGGACGACTCCCTGACGACGCGGATCATGGCGTACACACGCCGCCACCTCAGCGACCCCGACCTCGGGCCCGAGCGCATCGCCGCGGCCCACGCCATCTCCAAACGGCAGCTGTACGTCGTGCTGGCACGTTCGCGCATCCGGCTCGAACAGTGGCTCATCGCCGAGCGGTTGGAAGCGGCGTGCCGACTCCTGGCCGCGCCCCGCCACGCCGCACTGCCGGTCTCCGTCGTCGCGGCCCGGTGCGGCTTCACCAGCCCCAGCCACTTCACCCGGCGCTTCCGCACCGCCTACGGCACCACCCCGAGCGAGTGGCGCCGCCTCCGGACCCGCCCCACCGACCGATGACCGTACCGGGGCGCCTCCGGCTACGGGCCGGACGGCGCCGACCGTCACGGCCGAAGCGACGTGACGGCCGGACCGCTCGTGGCGCCCGGGGCCGGCGTGGGGTGGGTGGGGCGGATGGGGGGCTCGGTCCGGTCGTCGGGACGGCCGTCGGCGCCGGGGCCGCGTCAACTCCGCCTGAGCAGCTCCGCGCGCGCCGCCTCCAGGGCGGCGTCGACGGCCCGGTCGGCCGGGACGGCGATGTCGGGGGCGACCCCGACGCCTTCCCAGTTGGTGCCGGTGACCGCGCTGACGGTCCTGGCGGTCGGAACCGTCACGAGGACGTGTGCGGTGATCGGGTGGCGGGCCGTCGGATGCGCGCCACCGCGGGTCGTCTCCCCGACGACGACGGCTCTGCCGTGGGCCTGCAGGGTGTACGCCACGTCCTCGCCGCCCGAGAACGTGGTCGCGCTCGTGAGGGCGTACACCGGCCGGTCGGTGTACCGGGGGCCGGGAAGGTGCGCCGCGGTCCAGAACTGACGGGTGGTGCCGGTGGTCCGGTCGTGGATGTCGTTGAGGTGCACCTGGTCGTCGTGGAAGAAGTAGCTGCACCACATCGCGGCGCCCTCCGGCGCTCCCCCGCGGCATGCGCGCAGGTCCAGGACGAGTGCGGAGGTGTGCGCGACCACCTGCATCGCCGCACCGATCACCGCGGCGCCCTCGCCGGCGTCGGCGATCCTGCGGATGTCGATCAGACCGATGTTCCCGTCCACCTGCTCGACGCGGCGCACCCCCTGGTTCTCCGTCCGGAGCAGGGCGAGGAAGGCGGCGCGCCCCTCGTCGTCCGCCCGGGCCGGCGGAAGGGGCTCGTCCGACCAGAGCAGCCGCAGGTGCTTGTCCGGACAGACCTCCTGCAGGTGCTCGGTCACCGTCCGGCAGAGCGTGGGCCCGTCCAGGCCGTCGTAGGCGCCTTCCGCGAGGCGGCGTCGCAGGCTCCCCTCGATCTCCGCGGTCCGTTCGGGGAAGACGTACCCGGCCGCTATGCGTCCCAGGGCGTCATCGATGATCTTCTCGTTGGTGGGCACGCGGCGGATCGTAGATCACGTGAAGCGTCCTGACCAGCGACTTCTCCTGCTCGAAGCACCAGCGCGGCGCCCCGCCACCGCCTCTGACGGGACGCCCTGCCTGCGGCTGTCGCACGCCGACGTTTGACAGCACTCCGGAGCGGTCCCCGACAGCGACGGCATCGGCAACGTCGCGTCGCCGGGGTCCCGGCCCTACCGAGCTCCAGCGCACGCCGACTCGCCCGATCGCAGCACGGAACAGTCGCGGCGGCCGGCCGCACCGGCTCGGCCGACTCCGGTACGGCGACCCTTCTGCCGGAAGAGGGTGCTGTCAGGGCACGGTTCGAGTCGTGCGGAGCGCACGCCCCAAGTCGTCGCGCCTGGTCGTGATCCAGCAGGCGAGCAGCCCACGCCCCCCCTTGCGGCCGCGATGCGCTCGGCCGTTTTCGATATGGCGGGAGCACGTAGCAGATGCGGCAGCCGGTTGCAGATGAATCGTCAGGTCGGACCCCGCGGAAACGCGACAGGGTCCCAGGGGGGCTCCTCGCCGCCGAGGTCTTCGCGAGGTCGCGGCCCAGCGGATGCCCGCGACCCGTCGCGCGGCAGACGGCTCGAAGCGAGAGGCGGCAGCGGTGTCCAGGAGTTCGGCGAGGTCGGGCGGGCTCGCGACGGACCAGCCGGTTCCCACGCCGACCGCACACCGGAGGCGGCCGCAAGGTCGGAGCTTGCCGGTCACGACCGCGCCAGACGACCAGGCCGCGCGCCGCTTCGGGCACGGGCAAGCTGGAAGTCGTCACGCTGCATACGGCTCCGGTGGAGCATCGGAAGACCCCCGTTCGGGCAGAGGTGCCTCTGCGGCAAAACCTCGCACGGTCCACGACGTCAGACGGCCGGCCACAGGCTCGAACCTCAGGTCAGCAAGATGGTTCGCCTTCTTCATTTGCGGTCAAAATGGAACTTCTCTCCGACTCCACGGTTCCAAGGTCCCATCCTGGTCCCTCACGAGCATGAGGCGGGGGCACGATGACGGGCCATGGTGCGGACAACGGCAACGACGATCCGGTTCAGCAGGGCGTCGGCCGCTCCCTGCCGGGGTTCGACACCCTGGATCAGTCTCTGGCCCTGGTTGCCGATCTGCCGGGCGTGACCGAGACGTTGGCGAAGTCATGCGCCTGGATGGGCCGGGTCGGATGGGCTCTGATCCTGTGTCAGGAGGACGGCACGCATCTGTTCCCCTGCGCGGTGGCGGGTCTCGAAGCCGCCTGGCAGCCGCCGCTGCGGCTGCTGTCCACGACGGAGTCGTGGCCGGTGATCCGCGCGGCTCTGGGACAGGAGGGCACCGGCCACGACCGCACGGGTCCTTATCCCCTGCCTGCCGCTGCCGGGCCGGTGGCCTGGCAGGCGCTGCCCATGGCCAAGAGTCAGGGCGCTCTCGTGGCACTGCGACCGGGCGACGCGCCCTTCGACGAGGTCGAGCGGACGTTCTTGCGGCGCGCGGTCCAGCTCGCTGCCCGCTACTCGGTCCACCTGCTGCTCTCCGCCGCGCCGCCGCAGTCGGCTCCGGGGATGCGTGACATCCACCAGGGCTGCTTCGTCCTCGACCTGGCCACCGACATGCTGGAGATCGACACGACGTTCGCGCGCCTGCACGACCTGACCGCCGCCGGGCAGTTTCCGCTCTCCGACGTCGTCGCCCGCCTGCCCTCCGACGACCTGGAGAGCGTCGAGCAGATGCTCCGCACGCTCCGCAGCCGGCACGGCAGCTACGAACTCGCGTACCGCCTGGCGTCCCCGACCGGCCGGCCCCGGAGGATGCAGGCCCGTTGCACCACCAGCGGCGACCTCGCATCGGCGCCCACTCGGATCTCCGGTCACGTCACCGATGTCACCGCCGATTCCACGCGCGCCAGGGAACGGGAGGAACATCTGCGGGAACAACTGCGGCGCGCCGACCGGATGATCACCCTCGCGTCCAGTGCGGCGTCGGCCACCGGCACGGCGCAGCTCGCCGCAGCGGCCTGCGAGGCGCTCGCCGTCTTCGGCGCGGACGCTCTCGTGCTGGCGGAGGCCGACCAGGGCCGCACCCGCATCGTGACCACCATCGGCTACGACGCCGAGCACAAGGCCGCCGTCACCGGTATCGACCTGAGCGCTCGGGCGCCCCTCACCGACGCCCTGCGCGAGCAGGAACCCGTCTTCACCCCCTCCCACGACGACCTGGTCGCCCTGTACCCGCACTACGCCGCCACCCTGCCCCGCCTCAAGCGCCACGCCTGGGCCGCGCTTCCGCTCCCGCTCGCCCCCTCGCACCCGGCGACGGCCTGCATGTTCTCCTTCGACCGCCCCCACGCCTTCGGACCCTCCGACCACCCGCTCCTCATCGCCGCTGCCGCCCTCCTCGGCCGGGCACTGGAACGCTGCCGGGACTTCGACACCGAGCACGATCGCGCGATCCAGCTCCAGCGCGGTCTCCTGCCCGCCTCCCTACCCCGGCATCCGCGCCTGCACCTCGCCGCCTCCTACCACCCCGCCGCGCCCGGTGCCCACGCCGGCGGCGACTGGTACGACGCCTTCACCCTGCCCGACGGCCGCATCGCCCTCGTCATCGGTGACGCGGAGGGCCACCACACCAAGGCCGCCGTGCTCATGGGCCGACTGCGCACCACCGTGCGCGCCTACGCGGCGACCAGCCCCGCGCCCGCCGACATCCTCGACCTGACCAACCGCGTCCTCGCCGCCGACAACGACGCCGACGCCGACAACGCCCTCCTCGCGACCTGCTGCGTCCTCGCCCTCGACCCGCACACCGGGCAGCTGGAGTACGCGACCGCTGCACATCCTCCGCCGTTTTTCCTCTCTCCCGCAGGAGAACCGATCGATCCCGAACCCGAGCCCGGGCTTCCGCTCGGTGTCCTGACCGACGCCACCTGCACCACGACCCGCCTCGTCCTCCCACCCGGCGGACGCATCCTCCTCCACACCGACGGGCTCACCGACACCCCCGGCACCGACCCCGACCTGGCCCTCAGCCGCCTTGGCGACGCCTTCCTGTCCACTCTGTCCGAACCCCCCGCTCTGGCCCTGCACCACATCACCACCGGGTGCCTCCCGGAGCCCGCGGCCCACGACGACTCCGCCCTGCTGCTCGCGCACCGCACTACCGCGTGACCTGGTCTCTCCATCGATTCGCGGTCCGGCATGCGGGGCTGCGGCGGGGGCGTCGGAGGATTCGCCGGGACGGAAGGCGTCCGCCCCCGGGTCAGACCGCCGGGGCCGCGGACAGGGCTCGGGTGACCGCCTGCTCGCGGGTGACGTCGCCTCTGCGGGAAGCCCGGCGCTTGCTCGACCGGTTGCCGGCGCCGGTGCGGACTCCGTGCGCCTGCCCGAGCCCGCTCCGCTGTCGGCCTCCCGTATCCCCCTCGCCGTCGTCCCGGCCAGGACCCCTCGCGGAACGGCAGCCGTCTGGATGTTGCTGGCCATGACGTTGGTGACACTCACGTGGAGGCGTGAGGCTGGAGGACGGTTACCGGCGGCGGTGTGAGGCCGGTGGTGGTCGTAGTGGACGTTCCAGACCGCGATCGCCCGCGCCCGTTCCGCTTCAGAACCACTGCCTGGCATACAGGAGTTCCTCAGCGAGGATGCGCTGGTAGCGCTCAACATTGCCGTTGTGGCGGGGCGTGTACGGCTTGGTGCGCTGGTGGCGGGAGGCCCAAGGGATGAGGGCGCGCTCGAAGGCCGCGGCGCGGTAGTTCGCGCCGTTGTCGGTGACCACACGCACGACCCGGTGGATGCCGTGGGCGGCGAAGAACGCGCGGGCCCGGCTGAGAAACGGCACGGTGGTCGCGGCCTTTTCGTCGGAGAAGGGCTCGGTATAGGCCAGGCGGGAGAATCCGTCGACGGCAGAGTGCAGGTAGACGTACCCACCCTTGGCCCCACCGGCCTTTGCGCGCTGTGCAGCCCTGGCTTGTTCGGAGCCGCGTCCATGGGCCCGCCACCCGCCGCCGTCGGGGATACGCCCGACCTTCTTGACGTCCAGGTGGACCATGTGGCCCGGGTAGCGGGCCACGATCCGTTTCGGACGCCTGTAGGTCGAGCCGTCGGGGTCGAGGAAGCGGCGCTGGTAGATGCCCAGGCGCGCCAGCCACCGGCCTACGGTGCGTTCGCTGATCCGGACGCCTTGGCTCGCGAGTTCAAGGGTGATCCGGCGGGCGGACCACTTGTTGTCCCGCCGCAGCTGCTCGATCCGTTCGACGACATCGGGCGGGGTCCGGGTCGGTGAAGACCGCGGGACGCTCGGACGGTCCTGCAGCCCGACTTCGCCGTGCGTGTCGTACCGGTTCTTCCACTTGGACAGGCAGGCGCGGGAGACACCGGCCTCGGCGGCGACGTGCGCGATCGGACGGGTGCGGCAGCGCTCCACGAGCCGTCGGCGTCCTTCGATGTTCAAAAGCGCGTTCGCGTGTGTCATCGCAGCACCTCGGTGTTCCGGCCGGCCGTGATGACGGTGAGGAGGGGGAATGCGATGAGCAGTGCGACCGCGACGAGAAGCCCGCTTGTCCAGAGCGGTCCGAGGGCCCCGGCTTCGGTGCCGAGCGTGGTTGCAGCGACGGCGGGGCCGATGGCGGCGCCTACGTTCAGCGCCGCCGTCGCGTACGAGCCGGCCATCGTGGGGGCTCTGTCAGCCTCGTAGAGGACCCGTGTGATCAGCGTGCTGCCCAGCGCGAACGACAGCGCGCCCTGCACGAACACGAGGGTGAACAGGGCGGTCGGCTCGTTGGCCAGCACCGCCAGAGCGGGCCAGCCGATGAGCAGCAACGGACCGGTGATCGCGATGACCGGGGCGGGACTTCGGTCGGACAGTCGTCCGGCGACGGCGACGCCCACGAAGGAGCCGGCACCGAAGAGCACCAGAGCGACAGAGATCCACAGCTCGCCCAGCCCGGCGCTGTCGGTCACTACGGGGGCCAGGAAGGTGAGGCTGCCGAAGGTTGCCGCGTTCACCAGCGCCCCGAGCAGCATCACCAGGACCAACCGCGGCCGGGCGAGCTGGGCGAGTTCCGCTCGCAACGCCGGCCTGCCGGTCGCCTCGTCCTCGTCTTGTCCTGCGGGGATGCCCTTCAGGATGCCGACAGCGGCAGGCAGGCAGAGAGCGGCGACGGCCAAGAAGGTGGCTTGCCAGCCGAGTGCCGTGCCGAGCACCGACCCACCGGGGACACCGGCGATCGTGGCCACCGTCGTGCCCGACAGCAGGACGGCCAGTGCGCGTCCCTTCCTGTCGGGTGAGACCAGCGCAGCCGCAGCCGTCAGAGCGACGGCGAGGAACCCCGCGTTCGCGACTGCGGCGACGACTCGGGTAGCGAAAAGGACGGGAAAGCTCGTGGTGACGGCGCCCAAGGCGTGAGCTGCGGCGAAAACGAGGACGAACCCGAGAAGGGCCGGGCGTCTGGGCCAGTTGCGGGCAAGCGCGGCCACCAGAGGTGCGCCGATGATCATGCCGATCGCGTAGGCCGGGGTGAGCACGCCTGCTGTCCCGACGGTGACGTCGAAGCCCGAGGCGATGTCCGGCAGGAGGCCGGCGAGCATGAATTCCGAGGTGCCCATGGCGAAGACCGCCAGGGCAAGCAGGTACAGCGGGAGAGGCATCGAGTGGCTCCGAGGTGAGGAGAGGCACGAGAAGGTCATCTCGTCACCGCGGCCAGCCCCGAGCGCACACACGTCCCACCGCAGAAAGCGGCCTGACGGCAGGGCTACGAACTCAGTGGTTCAGGGGGCTGACGGCGTGACCGAAAGCCCCCACCTTGTCTGACTCAGGACTCGACACAGCCCGCACGCTACCCGACCGGTGCACGTCAAAGCATCCCGCTTTCCCAGACATCGGGCTGCGTCACCAACGTCACGTCCCGCAACAGCTAGAGCGCGAAGCACCGGGACCCTGAAATGGCGACCGCCCGTTCCCGGGCTGGGCGCACTCGGCGGTGCGCTGCACCTGCGCGGTCCCATGTCCGCCCTACGCCTAGTCCTCCGCGGGTCTCCCCCGGGCACTGGTACGTCCCCGGGAGATCATCGACCAGGAGGCGAGTGCGGCTCCGGCCCGCGCCGTCCGCGACGGCACCGGCGTCTGGTCGCCCCATGATGCCGTGGCGTTCGGCAGCTCGTGGCCCGGCAGCGGGGTGGCCGCGGTGCCGCTGCCAGGGGGGCGATCGCCCGATCGGCGTACTCACGGTCGTGACGGGCACAGCGGGGGAATGCACCGCCGAGCAGTGGGACTTCCTGTCGGCTGTGGCGGCCTGGGCGACGGACCGGACGGTCCAAGCGCCGCCGCCCGCGCAGCCCGTCCAGGAGGACGCGGGCGGCATGCTCCTGCGGCAGGCGCTCAGAGCCGTGCGGGTCGGCACCTGGGAGTGGGACATCCGCACCGGCGCTCCGCATGGGGATCCGGAGAACTTGTCCATGACCACGGAGCTCCTCGCCGACGAGCTGGTCGGGAACGTCGTACGCCACGGAACGGGACCGGTTCAGCTCCGGCTGCTGCGCGAGGCTGCGAGGTGTCCGACGGCAGCCTCACCATGCCCGGGGTCCGGCATGCCGCGGAGACCGACGAGGGCGGCCGCGGAGTGCAGCTCATCGCAGCCCTCTCCCAACGCTGGGGCACGCACTGCACCAGGACCGGCAAGTGCATCCGGACGGCGCAGCCGCTCGACGACCCCGACACGCTCGACCCGTCTCCGACGTCTGAGGCCAACCGGTGGTCGGTGGGGGACGCGACAGCCGTAACGGCCCTGCGGACGGCCCTTCTCGGCGTTCACCGTCACTTGGCTGAGGCAACCGCCGGCCCGCTCCGGCCGCGTCCGGACGCTGCAACAAGCTGTTCACGTCCGTTCCCCGGGACCTCTCTTCCGGTGACCCGAGCCGCGATGCAAGCATGGCTGCACCGCGGCGGGCGGGTGGGGGACGTGGTCGCGTACGCCCGAGCCGCCGAGACTTCGGCTGCCCGCGCGGCCTGCCCCTCAGGACGAAAGAGAGTGCCGGTGACCGCCACCGACCAGCCGCCGAGCCGCACGGACGAGGCCGACCGCGCCGCACGCGGCGGGGACGTCGTTCCGCTGCGGCAGGCGACCCGCACCTGGTTCGCGATCTCGTGGCAGACCTTCGGCGGTCCGGCCGGGCAGATCGCGGTGATGCAGCGGGCCCTGGTGGAGGACAGGCGCTGGATCGGCCAGCAGCGGTTCAACCACGCCCTGAGCTACTGCATGCTCCTGCCGGGGCCCGAGGCCCAGCAGCTGGCGATCTACACCGGATGGCTCCTCAACGGCACCCGCGGCGGACTGGTCGCCGGCACCCTGTTCGTCCTGCCCGGTGTCCTGACGCTGCTCGCCCTGTCCGCCCTCTACGTCGCCTTCGGCTCGACCACTGCCGTCGTCGGCGTCTTCGCGGGCCTCGCCCCCGCAGTCGTCGCCATCGTCGTCCAGGCCGTCTCCCGGGTCGCCAAGCGGTCTCTGACCCACCCGCTGCTGATCGCCCTGGCGGCGGCCTCGTTCGCGGCGCTGGCGCTGTTCGCGGTGCCGTTCCCCGTGGTCATCGCGGCCGCAGCCCTCGCGGGCTGGCTCATCGGCCGCTACCGTCCCGACGCGCTCACGCCCGCGGGCGGGCACGGCGCCGACGACGGGCCGGCGCCGCTGATCCCCGACGACGCACTGCACCACGAGCAGCCCGGCCGCCGCCGCACCTGGCGCATCCTGGGAGCCGGCCTGCTGCTGTGGGCCGTGCCGGTGGCCGCCGCCGCCCTGCTGACGGGAACCGGCAGCGTGTTCACCGCTCAGGGGCTGTTCTTCTCCGGTACCGCGCTGGTCACCTTCGGCGGCGCCTACGCGGTGCTGGCCTTCGTCGCGCAGCAGGCCGTGCAGACCTACGGCTGGCTCAGTGCGAAGGAGATGGTCAGCGGCCTGGCCCTGGCGGAGACGACCCCCGGCCCGCTGATCATGGTGGTGCAGTTCGTCGCGTTCCTCGGCGCCTACCGCGACCCCGGCTCCCTCGACCCGTGGGCCGCGGCCCTGCTCGGCGCCCTGCTCACCACCTGGGTGACCTTCGTGCCGTGCTTCCTGTTCATCTTCCTCGGCGCCCCCTACATCGAGCGCCTGCGCGGCAACCGCCGGATCTCCGCCGCCCTGTCCGGGATCACGGCGGCCGTGGTCGGCGTCATCGCCAACCTCGCCCTCTACTTCGCCGAACACGCCCTGTTCACGGACGTCGAAGCCAGGAGCTTCGGTCCGCTGCACATCGCCCTGCCCGACCTGAGCACTCTGCGCCCCACGGCCCTGGCGATCACCGTGATCGCGGCGCTGCTCGTCCTCAGGCTCCGCTGGAGCGTCCTGCGCACCCTCGGAGTCTGCGCCGCCATCGGCCTGGGCGCCGCGCTCACCGGCCTTCCCGGCATCTGAGCCCCGGCCCGGACGAGCCGGGCGCACGTTCCCGCGTCCCGGGCCGATCACCTACCGCACCGGCGGGCGGCACCCGGCCGGGT
>NZ_JBHWZH010000128.1:0-16169 GCF_042728285.1 Streptomyces sp. NPDC060194
GCCCTTCGGCGTCTCGGGACGGGCGGGCGGGCGGCTACGGCAGCGCCAGCATCCGCTCCAGCGCCAGCTTGGCGAACTGCTCCGTCTCCCGGTCCACCGTGATCCGGTTGATCAGCTTGCCCTCGGCGAGCGACTCCAGCGTCCACACCAGGTGCGGCAGGTCGATCCGGTTCATCGTTGAGCAGAAGCAGACCGTCCTGTCGAGGAAGACGATCTCCTTGTCCGGGTGCGCGTTCGCGAGCCGCCGCACCAGGTTCAGCTCGGTGCCGATCGCCCACTTCGACCCGGCGGGCGCCGCGTCGAGCGCCTTGATGATGTACTCCGTCGACCCGACCTGGTCGGCCGCCGCGACGACCTCGTGCTTGCACTCCGGGTGCACCAGGACCTGCACGCCGGGGATCCGCGCCCGCACGTCGTCCACCGAGTCGAGCGAGAACCGGCCGTGCACGGAGCAGTGCCCGCGCCACAGGATCATCCTCGCGTTCCGCAGCTCCTCGACGGTGAGCCCGCCGTTCGGCTTGTGCGGGTTGTAGAGCACGCAGTCGTCGAGCGACATCCCCATGTCGCGCACGGCCGTGTTCCGCCCCAGGTGCTGGTCGGGGAGGAACAGCACCTTCTCGCCCTGCTCGAACGCCCAGTCCAGCGCCCGCTTCGCGTTGCTGGACGTGCAGATCGTCCCGCCGTGCTTGCCGGTGAACGCCTTGATGTCCGCGGAGGAGTTCATGTACGACACGGGCACGGTCACGTCCGTGATCCCCGCCTCGGCGAGCACGTCCCAGCACTCCGCGACCTGCTCGGCCGTCGCCATGTCGGCCATCGAGCAGCCGGCCGCCAGGTCCGGCAGCACGACCTTCTGGTCGTCGCCGGTGAGGATGTCCGCGGACTCGGCCATGAAGTGCACACCGCAGAAGACGATGTACTCCGCCTCGGGCCGCGCGGCCGCGTCCCGGGCGAGCTTGAAGGAGTCGCCGGTGACGTCGGCGAACTGGATGACCTCGTCGCGCTGGTAGTGGTGGCCGAGGACGAACACCTTGTCCCCGAGCTTCTCCTTCGCCGCGCGCGCCCGCTCCACCAGGTCCGGGTCGGACGGGGAGGGCAGGTCGCCGGGGCAGTCCACCCCGCGCTCGCTCCTGGGGTCGGCCTCCCGGCCGAGCAGCAGCAGGGCGAGGGGCGTCGGCTGGACGTCCAGGTCGACGGGCTCGGTACGGGGCTGGGCGGTGGTCACGTCACGCACCCTTTCTGCGTTTCGTTTTTCGTCACAATGACGTTATCTATGATAACCCCTTTACGTCACCTTGACGATGTCCATTTCGTCGATGTGACGCATCGCCCTTCGCCTGCCGGGACGGGAGGGCGGTGTGCGAGCATGAGAGGGAAAGACACGCGAAACGGCCGGAATGAATCCGGATCCGCGGCGGTTGACCCCGTCGGCAAGCAGTCTCCGTATGAACCCGGGAGTGAAGCAGATGTCCGTATCGGACGAGAAGACCACGGTGAGCGACGGCATCCTCCTGTCCGACGCCGCCGCGTCCAAGGTCAAGACCCTGCTCGACCAGGAAGGCCGTGACGACCTCGCCCTGCGCGTCGCCGTCCAGCCCGGTGGCTGCTCCGGTCTGCGCTACCAGCTCTTCTTCGACGAGCGCTCGCTCGACGGCGACGTCGTGAAGGACTTCGACGGTGTGAAGGTCGTCACCGACCGCATGTCCGCCCCGTACCTCGGCGGCGCGTCGATCGACTTCGTCGACACCATCGAGAAGCAGGGCTTCACCATCGACAACCCGAACGCCACCGGCTCCTGCGCCTGCGGCGACTCGTTCAGCTAGGCCCCACGGCGGGCACGGCGGAGGCGGTTCCCCTCGGGGGAGCCGCCTTCGCCGCGTGTGCGGTCAGTCCCTGCGGACCGTGGCCCCCGAGCCCGCGTCGACGACCTTCCGGTCCCCGAGCGGCGCGTCCAGCGTCACCTCCGCCGTCAGCTCCTTCGCGACCATGACGCACCACGTGTCCGGGTCGGGCGTGCTCTCGGTGACCTCCACCCGCACGCTCCCCCCGCTCTCGACCGCCCGCGCCGCGTAGTCCGAGCAGGCCCCGCCCCAGAAGCGGACGGTGAGCCGCCCGCCGTCCGCCCGGTAGGACTCCACCCGCGGGCCCCTCGCCCTTCCGTCGCCGTCACCCGGTACGGCCGGGAGCGTGGAGGCGTCCGCGGGGGGCTCCGGCGCCGCCAGGTACTCCGGCTCCACCGCCGTCCGCGCCACCGTCGACGGCGGTCCGTCGCCGTCCGGGGCGACGGTGAACAGCCACGACGGGACCAGCGTCTGCCGCCCGTCGACGAACGCGACGGCCAGACCGAGCTCGGCGTCCTCCACCGCCAGCGGCTCCACCGGCTTCCCGGGCGCGGGCCCGGACGACTCGCACGGCTGTTGCGTCCGCCCCGCTGCTGCAGGCCCGTCCAGCGGCGGGGTCGTCGCACAGCCGCCGATGCCCACCGGCCCGTCCCCGGCGGCCTCCGCGTTCAGCTGCTCCACGGCCTCCTTTGCCCCCACCACCGGGTAGACGTCGCCCTTCGCCGGCACCGTCAGGTGCCCGCTCCCGCCCACCACCTGGCCGTCCGAGCCGATCTGCAGCCCCGTCGACCAGCCGTACGTGGGCAGCCCGTCGTACACCGGTGCGGCGTTGACGACCCGCACGGCGCCCATCAACTGCGCCGCGTCCGTCTTCGCCGTGTCCAGGCCCAGCTCCTTCAGGACCGGAGCCGCCGCCGCCCGGGCCGCCCGCTCGCCCACCGCGGCCGAGGGATCGCCCGCGCCCTTCCCGGGCTCACCCGGCGCACAGCGGTCCGCCTTGCGGCAGTCGTCCGTGTTGCCACCGCCCGCGCCGCCGTTCCCGTACCGGGCGAACGTCCAGGTGCCCGGGGCCTGCCTGCCGACCCGCAGCTTCGGGCCCGAGCCGTCGGCGACCGTGCCCACCGCCCAGGCGTCCCCGTCGAGCCGCGGCCTGCCCGGCACGCCGAGCGCCCTGGCGAGCCCGGCGACGTCGTCCACCGCCACCGGCCCGTCCAGCCGGTGCACGGCCGCCTCGTCCGGGCCGTCCGGCAGCGGCTGCGGGGCGCGGTAGGTCACCCCGCCGCCGCCCGGCCCCGGCTCCACGGACCCGGTGAACCCGTCGAGCCGCAGCGGCGGCGGATCGTCGCCGTCCCGGGCGGGCGCCGCCGCGCCCCTGCTCCGGTCGTCGCTCCCGTCCCCGCCGTCGGCCGCCGCCGCGTACACCCCGCCGCCCGCGAGCAGCACCGCGACCGCGACGGCGGCCACCGTGGGCCTCACCCGCCGCGCGCCGCCGTCCGTGGCCGTGCCCGGTCCGCTCTCGTCGCTGCTCACCGCAGGCTCCTCGCCGGTCGTCGCGTCCATCCGTGTCCCTTGCGCACATCCCCGCAACGAGGGACACCGATGGGACGGAACGACCGGCCCGGAGGTTCCGCGCGACGGCCCCCGCGGCTCAGTTGCCGTAGTCGCCCATCGCGTCCGTCAGCCGCGCCGAGGCCGGTGGGACGACGACGCCGTGGATCAGCGACGGAGGCACCGGCTCGGCGCCGGCGCCGAGGAACGGGGGCCAGTGCGGGGCCATCCGGGCGCCGTCGCTGCGCAGTTCGGCCAACTTCTCGGAGCCGGCCGGCCGTCCGCCGAGCCCGCCCGTCACGTGGGTATTCGCCATGACAGCACCGTAAGCACGCGGGCTCGCCGTAAAGAAGCCCCTACGACCGGGTAGCGTGAGCCCGTCCTTTTCCGCGCTCTGGTTCCGCGCCGCCCCCGTCCCTCGCCTCCCTCCCCTCCAGGAGACCTCCGTCGTGCGTATCGCAGTCACCGGCTCCATCGCCACCGACCACCTCATGACCTTCCCCGGCCGTTTCGCCGACCAGTTCGTCGCGGACCAGCTGCACACGGTGTCGCTGTCCTTCCTCGTCGACACGCTCGACGTCCGCCGGGGCGGCGTGGGGGCGAACATCTGCTTCGGAATGGGCCAGCTCGGCACCCGCCCGGTCCTCGTCGGCGCGGCCGGCGCCGACTTCGACGAGTACCGCGCCTGGCTGGACCGGCACGGCGTCGACACCGAGTCCGTCCGGATCTCCGAGGTCAAGCACACCGCGCGCTTCGTGTGCACCACCGACGCCGACCACAACCAGATCGGCTCCTTCTACACCGGCGCGATGAGCGAGGCCCGGCTGATCGAGCTGAAGTCCGTCGCCGACCGGGTCGGCGGGCTCGACCTCGTCCTCATCGGCGCGGACGACCCCGAGGCGATGCTCCGCCACACCGAGGAGTGCCGTTCGCGCGGCATCCCGTTCGCCGCGGACTTCTCCCAGCAGATCGCCCGGATGTCCGGCGACGACATCCGCACGCTGCTCGACCAGGCGACGTACCTGTTCTCCAACGAGTACGAGAAGGGCCTCATCGAGACCAAGACCGGCTGGAGCGACGCCGAGATCCTGTCCCGCGTCGGCACCCGCGTCACCACGCTCGGCTCGCGCGGCGTGCGCGTCGAGCGCGTCGGCGAGCCCGCGATCGAGGTCGGCTGCCCCGACGAGGACGCCAAGGTCGACCCCACCGGCGTCGGCGACGCCTTCCGCGCCGGCTTCCTCTCCGGCCTCTCCTGGGGCGTCTCCCTCGAACGCGCGGCCCAGATCGGCTGCATGCTCGCCACCCTCGTCATCGAGACCCTCGGCACCCAGGAGTACGCCCTGCGCCGCGACCGCTTCATGGACCGCTTCACCAAGGCGTACGGCGACACCGCGGCCGACGAGGTCCGCACCCACCTCGCCTGACCCGCGGCCGGCCCCGCCCCCCCGCCGGGGGTGGGGCCAACCCTGGTACCGCATCCGTCGCCGGCACTCGGCACCGTGTGCACAGCGGGGTGGACGACGTCACCGCCGAGCGGCACGCATCGCGGCGCGGGCCGGCAAGAAACTCAGCCCGGCCGGCGCTTGAGGCCACCGGGCGGAGCCCGGTACGCGCCGGCAGGCGCAGAGCCGCCCGGCGTGAGGGATTCGGGAAGGGGCGGGGTGGGGAGAGAACCGCGAAGCGGGACGACTACCGCGTCCGGCGGACGGCGTAAGCCACCCCCCGCTCGGCGGGGGACTCGCCGACGTACTCCTGCCCCCGCATCTCGCACCACGCCGGGATGTCCAGCCGCGCCGCCGCGTCGTCGGCGAGGACGGTCACCGTCCCCCCGACGGGGACGTCGCCGATGACCTTGGCCAGCTCGATGACCGGGATCGGACACCGCCGCCCGAGCGCGTCGACGACGAGATCGGGCCCCGGCGCGTCCGGCACGGACGCCGAGCCCAGCGACCCCGCGCCCAGGGACTCCCGCACCCCCGCCACCACCCCCGGCAGCACCTCCAGGAACCGCGTCACGTCCTCCTCCGGGACGCCCCGCGGGAGCGACACCCGCACGTTCCCCTCACTGAGCACCCCCATCGCCCGCAGCACATGGCTCGGCGTCAACGTGCTGCTCGTGCACGACGAGCCGGACGACACCGAGAACCCCTCCGCGTCGAGCGCGTGCAGCAGCGCCTCCCCGTCCACGTACAGGCACGAGAACGTCACCAGGTGCGGCAGCCGCGCCACCGCGTCCCCCACCACCTCCACGTCCGGCACCCGCGCCACCGACGACCGGATCCGCTCGACCAGCGCCCGCAGCCGCGCCGCCTCCTCCGCCGCCGCCTCCGCCCGCACCGCCCGCAGCGACGCCGCCGCGGCGACGATCGCCGGCAGGTTCTCGAAGCCGGCCGCCCGCCCCGACTCCCGCTCCCCGGAAGGGCCCGGCGCGGCGAACCGCACCCCCTTGCGCACCGCGAGCAGCCCGACCCCGGCAGGCCCGCCCCATTTGTGCGCGCTCGCCGCGAGCAGCGACCACGGCCCCGCCACCGGCCCCCACCCGAGCGACTGCGCCGCGTCCACGAGCAGCGGCACCCCCGCCTCCCGGCAGCCCGCGGCCACCTCCGCCACCGGCTGGAGGGTGCCGACCTCGTGGTTGGCGGACTGCAGACACGCGAGGCCCGCGACCGACCCGTCCGCCCCCGAACGCACCGCGGACAGGAACGAATCGACCGAAACCGCCCCGTTCCGCCCCACCGGCACCTCGAGGGCCGACCCGCCCGCACCCTCGTGGGCGGCGGCCGAATGGAGTACGGCGGAATGTTCGACCGCCGAGACGACGAGCCGCCGCCCCACCCGCCGGCGCCCGGCGAGCGCCCCGGCGATCCCGGTGTGCAGCGCGTGCGTCCCCGAAGGGGTGAAGGAGAGTTCGTCCGGGCGGCAGCCGACCGCCTCCGCGGCCGTCTCCCGGGCCGCGTCGAGCAGCATCCGGGCCCGCCGGCCCTCCCGGTACAGGCGGCCGGGGTCCGCCCACCCCTCGTCCAGGGCGGCGAGCAGCGCCTGCCGGGCCACGGGATGCAGGGGGGCGGAGGACGCGGAGTCGAAGTAGGGCACGCCCCACGCTAACCCCGCGCCACGCCCGACCCCCGAACCCCCGTCAGATGGCCCCCGGAGCGACGGATTCCACCCCTTCGGGGAGTCCGGCGGCGCGTTGGGCACCCTCCCCGCGCGACCCCAAATAGCGTCCAGTAGGGTTTGGTCCGCATAAACATCCAAACCCCTGCCCGTGTGCCAGGGCGGCGACCGACCAGTCAGAACGGCCGCGCCGACCAGCGCGGGCGAGACTCTCGGGAAGGCGCTACGTGAGTCCCAACGGCTCCGACCGCTCGTCGCGGCGCCCGATGCGGCGGAAGCTGCTGCAGGTGCTGACCGCGGGACTGGTCCTGGCGACCGCCTCCGGTTGCTCGTACACATGGGAGGACTTCCCTCGTCTGGGAATGCCTACCCCGACCACGGAAGAGGCTCCACGGATCCTCTCCCTCTGGCAGGGCTCCTGGGCGGCGGCGCTCGTCACGGGCGTCCTGGTCTGGGGCCTGATCCTGTGGAGTGTCTACTTCCACCGGCGCAGCCGCACCAAGGTCGAGGTTCCCCCGCAGACCCGGTACAACATGCCCATCGAGGCGCTGTACACGGTGACGCCCCTCATCGTCGTCTCGGTCCTCTTCTACTTCACGGCCCGTGACGAGTCGAAGCTGCTCGCCCACGTCGACAAGCCGGCCCACACGGTCAACGTGGTCGGCTACCAGTGGAGCTGGGGCTTCAACTACATCGAGGACGTGGACGGCGACGCCTCCACCGGAGACGCGGCGAAGGACGAGAACCTCCGCAACATTCCGAACCGGTTCCTCGAGGACTTCAAGCCGGGCGCCGAGGGCGTCTACGACTTCGGCGTCCCCGGTACCCGCAACCCCCAGAACGGCAACCCCGGCCCGACGCTGTGGCTGCCCAAGGGGGAGAAGGTCCGCTTCGTCCTGACCTCGCGCGACGTCATCCACTCCTTCTGGGTGGTGCCGTTCCTCATGAAGCAGGACGTCATCCCGGGCCACACCAACTCCTTCGAGGTGACTCCCAACAAGGAGGGCACCTTCAAGGGCAAGTGCGCCGAGCTCTGCGGTGTCGACCACTCCCGCATGCTCTTCAACGTGAAGGTCGTCTCCCCGGAGCGGTACAAGCAGCACCTCAAGGACCTTGCTGAGCAGGGCAAGGGCGGGTACATCCCGGCCGGCATCACTCAGTCCGGGCCCTCCAAGAACTGGGAGCCGAACAAACTGTGAGCATCCTCAACGACCCCCACAAGGGTGCCGCCGTGTCTGAGGACTCGTACGCGGACGAGCTCCCGGTGCGGCGCAGGGAACCGGGCAACGTCGTGATCAAGTGGCTCACCACCACCGATCACAAGACGATCGGCTCCCTCTACCTGATCACGTCCTTCGTGTTCTTCTGCGTCGGCGGCCTGATGGCGCTCTTCATGCGCGCCGAGCTGGCCCGTCCCGGCACGCAGATCATGTCGAACGAGCAGTTCAACCAGGCGTTCACGATGCACGGCACGATCATGCTGCTGATGTTCGCGACGCCGCTGTTCGCCGGATTCGCGAACTGGATCATGCCGCTGCAGATCGGCGCGCCCGACGTGGCGTTCCCGCGGCTGAACATGTTCGCCTACTGGCTGTACCTCTTCGGGTCGATCATCGCCGTGGCGGGCTTCCTCACGCCGCAGGGCGCCGCCGACTTCGGCTGGTTCGCCTACTCCCCGCTGTCGGACGCGGTCCGCTCGCCGGGCGTCGGCGCCGACATGTGGATCATGGGTCTGGCCTTCTCCGGCTTCGGCACGATCCTCGGCTCGGTCAACTTCATCACCACGATCATCTGCATGCGGGCCCCCGGCATGACGATGTTCCGGATGCCGATCTTCACCTGGAACGTGCTGCTGACCGGTGTCCTGGTCCTGCTCGCCTTCCCGGTGCTCGCCGCCGCGCTCTTCGCGCTGGAGGCGGACCGCAAGTTCGGCGCCCACATCTTCGACCCGGCGAACGGCGGAGCGCTGCTCTGGCAGCACCTCTTCTGGTTCTTCGGCCATCCGGAGGTGTACATCATCGCGCTGCCGTTCTTCGGCATCATCAGCGAGATCATCCCGGTCTTCTCCCGCAAGCCGATGTTCGGCTACATCGGCCTGATCGCCGCGACGATCGCCATCGCCGGCCTCTCGGTGACGGTGTGGGCGCACCACATGTACGTGACGGGCGGCGTCCTCCTGCCGTTCTTCTCGTTCATGACCTTCCTCATCGCGGTGCCCACCGGTGTGAAGTTCTTCAACTGGATCGGCACCATGTGGAAGGGCTCGCTGTCCTTCGAGACGCCGATGCTCTGGACGATCGGGTTCCTGATCACCTTCACCTTCGGTGGTCTGACCGGTGTCATCCTCGCCTCGCCGCCGATGGACTTCCACGTGTCCGACTCGTACTTCGTGGTCGCGCACTTCCACTACGTGGTCTTCGGCACCGTCGTCTTCGCGATGTTCGCCGGCTTCCACTTCTGGTGGCCGAAGTTCACCGGCAAGATGCTCGACGAGCGCCTGGGCAAGATGACCTTCTGGACGCTGTTCATCGGCTTCCACGGCACCTTCCTGGTCCAGCACTGGCTGGGCGCCGAGGGCATGCCGCGCCGGTACGCCGACTACCTGGCGGCCGACGGCTTCACCGCGCTGAACACCATCTCGACGATCAGCTCGTTCGTCCTCGGCCTGTCGCTCCTGCCGTTCTTCTACAACATCTGGAAGACGGCGAAGTACGGCGTCAAGATCGAGGTCGACGACCCGTGGGGCTACGGCCGTTCGCTGGAGTGGGCGACCTCCTGCCCGCCGCCGCGGCACAACTTCCTCACGCTGCCGCGCATCCGCTCGGAATCCCCGGCGTTCGATCTCCACCACCCGGAGATCTCCGCCCTGGAGACCGTGGTCAACAAGGGTCAGAAGGACACCGCCGCCATCGGCGGCAAGGAGGTCGGCAAGTGAAGATCCAGGGACGGATGTTCCTCGGGCTCAGCGTCTTCGTCCTGATCGCGGCGATCGTCTACGGCCTGTGGTCGAAGGAGCCGGCCGGCACCACCGCGCTGTTCCTCGCCTTCTCGCTCTGCCTGATGGTCGGCTACTACCTGGCCTTCACGGCCAAGCGGATGGACGCCCTCGCGCAGGACAACAAGGAGGCCGACGTCGCGGACGAGGCCGGCGAGGTGGGCTTCTTCAGCCCGCACAGCTGGCAGCCGCTCTCGCTGGCGGTCGGCGGCGCCTTCGCCTTCCTGGCGGTGGCCGTCGGCTGGTGGCTGCTCTACTTCTCCATGCCGCTGATCCTCGTCGGCCTGTTCGGCTGGGTCTTCGAGTACTACCGCGGCGAGAACCAGACGCAGTGACGCCCACCGCCCCCGCGGGCGGCTGAGCGAACCCGAAGGGCCCCTACACCGTCACGACGGTGAGGGGCCCTTCGACACGCCGTGCTGCGGCCGGGCGGCGGCGGCGGTCCACCCGTTCGGCCCTGTCCCGCGCGCCGGGTGACCGGGCCCGCTCGTAGCGTGACGCCATGAGCCACTCACACCGCACACGTACGGTGCTCCAGTGCACCCTGCTGGTCGCGGCCCTGGCTGCGAGCGCCACGGCCTGCTCGGACTCCGCCCCCCACCCGCTCACCGCGCAGCCCTACGACGCGGCCGAGCAGGTCGCGTTCAACGGCTCGGGCGGCGGCAAGGCCGCCCCCGCCGAACCCCTCGACCCGACCGAGCCCCTGGAGGTGACGGCCCGGGGCGGCGAGGGCCGGATCACCGACGTGGTCGCCGTCGACAACGCCGGCCGGTACGTCGCCGGCGAGCTCGCCGCGGACGGCGGCCGCTGGCAGAGCAGCTCGCCGCTCTCCGCCGGCCACCAGTACACCGTCACGGTGAGCACGGAGAACGAGGACGGGGCCCCGGGGCGCCGCACGCTGCTCTTCGAGACCGCCCCCGCCAAGGGCGCCATGACCGTCACGTTCGGCCCGGAGGCGGGCAAGTACGGCGTCGGGCAGCCCGTCACCGCCGAGCTGAGCCGCCCCGTCCGCGACAAGGACGCCCGCGCGGTCGTCGAGAGCAACCTGCACGTCGAGTCCGCCCCGGCCGTCGAGGGCTCCTGGCACTGGGTGGACGACAAGACGCTGCACTACCGCCCGGCGGAGTACTGGCCCGCCAACGCCACGATCCGCGTCGACAGCACCCTGAAGGGCGTCCGCGTCTCCGACAAGGTCTACGGCGGGGCCGCCGAGCCCCTGAAGCTCTCCACCGGCGACCGGGTCGAGGCCGTCACCGACGCCGGGTCCCACCGGATGACCGTCCGCCGCAACGGCAAGGTGATCAAGACGCTGCCGGTGACCACCGGCAAGCCGGGCTTCGACACCCGCAACGGCAAGAAGGTCATCCTGGGCCGCGAGTACCACGTCCGGATGACCGGCACCAGCATCGGCATCCCGGCCGGCTCCTCGGAGTCCTACGACCTGCCCGTCTACTACGCCACCCGCGTCACGTGGAGCGGCGAGTACGTGCACGCCGCCCCCTGGTCGGTGGGCTCCCAGGGCAGCGCCAACGTCAGCCACGGCTGCACCGGCATGAGCATGGGCAACGCGCGGTGGTTCTACGAGACGGTCCGCCAGGGCGACATCGTCGAGGTCGTGAACAGCAACGGCGAGATGATGGCGCCCTTCGGCAACGGCTTCGGCGACTGGAACCTCAGCTGGAAGCAGTGGCAGAAGGGCAGCGCCCTCGGCGACGCGGGGGAGCAGCAGAGCGGCGCCGTCACCGCCGCCCGGCTCGCCCCGCACATCTGACCGACGGGTTCCGGGCAGCAGCGGAACCCGCCCGGCCGCGGCCCGCCCCGGCGCCTCAGGCGCCGACGGCGGGCCGTCCCGCGCGCAGCAGGGCCGCCAGCGCCTCGGGGAACTCCACCGGGTCCACCGGCAGCGTCACCGCGCCGTCCGCGCGGCTCCAGGTGGCCAGCCACGCGTCCTGCGGGCGGCCCATCAGGACCAGCACCGGCGGGCACCCGAAGACCTCGTCCTTGATCTGCCGGCAGACCCCCATGCCCCCGACCGGGGCGGTCTCCCCGTCCAGCACGCACACGTCGACACCGCCGCGGTCCAGCTCCTTCAGGACGGCCGGCAGCGTGGCGCACTCCAGGTACTCCACCGGCGGGACGTCGGCCGCCGGCCTGCGCCCCGCGGCCAGCCTCACCTGCTCGCGGACGTTCGCGTCGTCGCTGTAGACCAGGACCGTGGCGGTCGACTGCATCGTTCCTCCGTGACGTCGGTGTCGCTGTGCGCGGATGCTACTCCTTCCGACACCCCGTCAACAGCGGCCGAGGCGCCGTCGCGATGGGCCGTTCGGGCAGCGCACGGGGGGTGGACACACCGAACGGCACCCCCCAAGGTGAGCGCGGGATAAGCGACCGACATAATGACGGTCGTGGCGACAGCAACGACAGTAGAAACCGGGCACGCGCACCCGTCGGTCAATCGGCCGAACCTCACCAGCGTCGGAACCATCATCTGGCTGAGTTCCGAGCTGATGTTCTTCGCGGCCCTCTTCGCGATGTACTTCACCCTGCGATCGGTGGAAGGCGCCGAGTACTGGACGGAAAAGGCATCCGCCTTGAACCTTCCGTTCTCGCTGACCAACACCGCGATCCTGGTGCTCTCCTCCCTCACCTGCCAGCTCGGCGTCTTCGCCGCCGAGCGCGGCGACGTGAAGAAGCTGCGCATGTGGTTCGTGGTCACCTTCGTGATGGGTGCGATCTTCATCGGCGGTCAGGTCTTCGAGTACACCGAGCTGGTCAAGCACGAGGGTCTCTCGCTCTCGTCCGACCCCTACGGCTCGGCGTTCTACCTGACCACCGGCTTCCACGGACTGCACGTGACAGGCGGCCTCATCGCCTTCCTGCTGGTCCTGGCCCGCACGTACGCCGCCAAGAGGTTCACCCATGAGCAGGCAACAGCGGCCATCGTCGTGTCCTACTACTGGCACTTCGTCGATGTCGTCTGGATCGGGCTCTTCGCCACGATCTACCTGATCAAGTAGCGAAGCGAGACGGGCGCCCGCAGCCCCACCCACGACCAGACGTACCGACGCCGAAGATCCTGACACCGGGGTAATCCGTGAAAAAGCTCTCCGCACGACGACGCCATCCGCTGGCGGCGCTCGTCGTACTCCTCCTCGCGCTGGCGGCCACCGGGGGGCTGTACGCCGCGTTCGCTCCGGCGGACAAGGCGCAGGCCGATGTGACCGCGCAGTCCCTCGCCATCGACGAGGGCAAGAAGCTCTACTCCGTCGGCTGCGCAAGCTGCCACGGAACCGGCGGCCAGGGCACCAGCGACGGTCCGAGCCTGGTCGGTGTGGGCTCCGCCTCCGTCGACTTCCAGGTCGGCACCGGCCGCATGCCGGCCCAGCAGCCCGGCGCGCAGATCCCCAAGAAGAAGGTGATCTACTCGCAGGCCGAGATCGACCAGCTCGCGGCGTACATCGCTTCGCTGGGCGCCGGTCCGATCACCCCGACCGAGTCGCAGTACTCGATCGAGGGCGCCGACGCGGCCAAGGGCGGCGTGCTCTTCCGCAACAACTGCTCGCAGTGCCACAACTTCACCGGTGAGGGCGGTGCCCTGACCGAGGGCAAGTACGCGCCCAGCCTCGAAGGCGTCACCGAGAAGCACATCTACGAGGCCATGCAGACCGGCCCGCAGAACATGCCCTCCTTCCCGGACACGACCATGCCCGAGCAGGAGAAGAAGGACATCATCGCGTACATCAAGTCCGTGAACGGCGAGGACACCGCCAGCCCGGGCGGCCTGGCGCTCGGCGGGCTCGGCCCGGTGGCCGAGGGCCTCTTCGCCTGGATCGCCGGTATGGGTGCGCTGATCGCGGTTGCCATCTGGGTGGCAGCCCACACCGCTAAGGCCAAGAAGTCATGAGTAGCCACGAGAATTCCGAAGAAGAGTCGGTGACGCGGCACGAGAACGTGCCCGCGGACGAGACCTCGCCCGACGAGCTGGACCTGCAGAAGCGCGCGGACCTCGCCGCGTCGGGCCCGTTCCCCGACCCCGGCCTGCCCGCGCACCGGCCCCGCGTCCAGGACATCGACGAACGCGCCGCCCGGCACTCCGAGCGCACCGTCGCGATGCTGTTCACCGTCTCGATGATCTCGACGGTCGCCTTCATCGCGTCGTACGTGGCCTTCCCGGTCGACAAGATCGTCTACATCTGGCCGTTCGGGCACGTCAGCGCGCTGAACTTCTCCCTGGGCCTGACCCTGGGTCTCGCGCTGTTCTGCATCGGCGCCGGCGCGGTCCACTGGGCCCGCACCCTGATGTCCGACGTCGAGGTGGCGGACGACCGGCACCCGATCTCGGCCTCCCCCGAGGTCAAGGCCCAGGTCCTCGCCGACTTCAAGGCGGGCGCCGAGGAGTCGCAGTTCGGCCGCCGCAAGCTGATCCGCAACACCATGTTCGGCGCGATGGCCATGGTCCCGCTCTCCGGCATCGTGCTGCTGCGCGACCTCGGGCCGCTGCCCGAGGACAAGCTCCGGCACACCCGCTGGGGCAAGGGCCTGAAGCTCATCAACATGAACACGCACGAGCCGCTGCGTCCCGAGGACATCGCGGTGGGGTCGCTGACCTTCGCCATGCCCGAGGGCATGGACGAGCACGACCACGACTTCCAGACCGAGATCGCCAAGGCCGCCCTGATGATCGTCCGGATCCAGCCGGAGGACATCAAGGACAAGCGCGAGCTCGACTGGGGCCACGACGGCATCGTCGCCTTCTCGAAGATCTGCACCCACGTGGGATGCCCGATCAGCCTCTACGAGCAGCAGACGCACCACGTCCTGTGCCCGTGCCACCAGTCCACCTTCGACCTCTCCGACGGCGCCCGGGTCATCTTCGGCCCGGCCGGTCACCCGCTTCCGCAGCTGCGGATCGACGTGAACGAGCAGGGCGAACTCCAAGCCCTCGGCGACTTCGCGGAGCCCGTCGGCCCGTCCTTCTGGGAGCGCGGATGAGTACCACTGCCACTTCCGAGCCGCAGCGGGGCAAGGCCCCCGCGGGCGAGCGCATCGCCGACTGGGCGGACGGCCGGCTCGGCCTGTACGGCCTGGCCAAGGCCAACATGCGCAAGATCTTCCCGGACCACTGGTCCTTCATGCTCGGCGAGATCTGCCTCTACGCGTTCATCATCATCATCCTCACGGGTGTCTACCTGACGCTGTTCTTCCACCCGTCGATGAACGAGGTGGAGTACCACGGCAGCTACGTCCCCATGCAGGGCGTGCTGATGTCGGAGGCCTACGCCTCGACCCTGGACATCAGCTTCGACGTCCGCGGCGGTCTGCTCATCCGGCAGATCCACCACTGGGCGGCGCTGATCTTCCTGGCCGCGATGTTCGTGCACATGATGCGCGTCTTCTTCACGGGCGCCTTCCGCAAGCCGCGCGAGATCAACTGGCTGTTCGGCTTCCTGCTGTTCGTGCTCGGCATGTTCACCGGCTTCACCGGCTACTCCCTCCCCGACGACCTCCTGTCGGGCACGGGCGTCCGGTTCACCCAGGGCGCGATCCTGTCGACCCCGGTCGTCGGCACGTACATCTCGATGTTCCTGTTCGGCGGAGAGTTCCCCGGCGGCGACTTCGTCGCCCGGTTCTACTCGATCCACATCCTGCTGCTCCCGGGCATCATGCTGGGTCTGATCGTCGGCCACCTCATCCTGGTCGTCGTGCACAAGCACACCCAGTTCGCCGGCCCCGGCCGGACCGAGAAGAACGTCGTCGGCATGCCGCTGCTGCCGGTCTACATGGCCAAGGCGGGCGGGTTCTTCTTCCTGGTCTTCGGCATCATCGCGGCCATCTCCGCGATCGCCACGATCAACCCGATCTGGGCGCTCGGCCCCTACCGGCCGGACATGGTCTCCACCGGAGCCCAGCCCGACTGGTACATGGGCTTCGCCGAAGGCCTCGTCCGTGTGATGCCAGGCTGGGAGATCAACCTCTGGGGCCACACCCTGGTCCTCGGGGTGTTCATCCCGCTGGTCGTCTTCGGCCTGGTGCTCGGCGCGATCGCGGTCTACCCGTTCATCGAGTCCTGGATCACCAAGGACAAGCGCGAGCACCACATCCTGGACCGCCCGCGCAACGCCCCGACCCGGACCGCGCTCGGCGTCGCCTGGATCACGATGTACTTCGTCACCCTCATCGGCGGCGGCAACGACATCTGGGCCACGCACTTCCACCTCTCGATCAACTCGATCTCCTGGTTCGTCCGGATCTTCTTCTTCCTCGGACCGGTCATCGCGTTCATCGTCACCAAGCGGATCTGCCTCGGCCTGCAGCGCCGGGACAAGGACAAGGTGCTGCACGGCCGCGAGACCGGCCTCATCAAGCGCCTGCCGCACGGTGAGTTCATCGAGGTGCACGAGCCGCTCTCGCCGGAGAAGGCGTACGCCCTCACCGCGCACGAGCAGTACGAGCCGGCCGAGATCGGCGCGACCACCGACGAGAACGGTGTCGCGCGCAAGGTCTCCGCTCCGGAGAAGCTCCGCGTCAAGCTGAGCAAGGGCTACTTCGGCGAGGACAACCAGATCCCGAAGCCGACGGCCGAGGAGCACCGCGAGATCACCAGCGGCCACGGCCACCACTGATCCCGCGCCACCGCACGGTCCGAAGCGCTCCGTCCCGACCCTCGGGAC
>NZ_JBHWZH010000129.1:0-16047 GCF_042728285.1 Streptomyces sp. NPDC060194
GCCCCCGGCAGCGCGCCGGGGGCCGTCGTCGTGCCTGATGAGCCGTTACGGCAGGTTCCGCGCCATCACGATCCGCTGGACCTGGTTCGTGCCCTCGTAGATCTGCGTGATCTTCGCGTCGCGCATCATCCGCTCGACGGGGTAGTCGCGGGTGTAGCCGTACCCGCCGAGGAGCTGCACCGCGTCGGTGGTGATCTCCATGGCGGCGTCGGACGCGTAGCACTTGGCCGCCGCGCCGAAGAAGGTGAGGTCGGCGTCGACGCGCTCGGACCTCGCGGCCGCGGCGTAGGTGAGCTGCCGGGCGGCCTCCAGCTTCATCGCCATGTCGGCGAGCATGAACTGCACGCCCTGGAAGTCGCCGATCGGCTTGCCGAACTGCTTGCGCTCCTGGACGTAGCCCTTGGCGTAGTCGAGCGCGCCCTGGGCGATGCCGACCGCCTGCGCGGCGATGGTGATGCGGGTGTGGTCGAGGGTCTTCATCGCGGTGGCGAAGCCGGTGCCCTCGTCGCCGATCATGCGGTCCGCGGGGATGCGCACGTTGTCGAGGTAGACCTCGCGGGTCGGCGAGCCCTTGATGCCGAGCTTCTTCTCCGGCGCGCCGAAGGAGACGCCCTCGTCGGACTTCTCGACGACGAACGCGCTGATGCCCTTGGTGCGCTTGTCGGGGTCGGTGACGGCCATGACCGTGTAGAACTCGCTGTCGCCCGCGTTGGTGATCCAGCGCTTGACGCCGTTCAGCACCCAGAAGTCGCCGTTGCGGACCGCGCGGGTCTTCATGCCGCCCGCGTCCGAGCCCGCGTCGGGCTCGGAGAGGGCGTAGGAGAACATGCCCTCGCCCTTGGCGAGCGGGGCCATGTACTTCTTCTTCAGCTCCTCGGAGCCCGACAGGATCACCGGCAGCGAACCGAGCTTGTTCACCGCGGGGATGAGGGAGGACGAGGCGCAGGCGCGCGCCACCTCCTCGATCACGATCACCGTGGCGAGCGCGTCGGCGCCCGCCCCGCCGTACGCCTCGGGGACGTGGATCGCGTGCAGGTCCGCGGCGACCAGCGCGTCGTGCGCCTCGCGCGGGAAGCGCGCGTCCTCGTCGACCGCGGCCGCGTGCGGGGCGATCTTCGCGTCGGCGAGGGCGCGGACCGTCTCGCGGAGCATGTCGTGCTCTTCGGACAGGCGGTAGAGATCGAAGTCGGGCGAACCTGCCAAGGTGCTTCACTCCCCGAGATGGGTGCAGTTAGTTACCGTTAAGTAGCACGATTTTAGTGGGTGCGGCCGAGGCGGGCATACGGACGGTTCACGTGAGGTCGGCAACAGCGGCTGCCGGGGAGGGGGCAACGGCTTGGATATGCTCGACTGCCGTCTGTTTCCGCACTACCCCGCCGTACCCCTGGAGCACCGCATGGCCTTGAAGATCACTGTGATCGGTACCGGATACCTGGGGGCCACCCACGCCGCCGCGATGGCGGACATGGGCTTCGAGGTGCTCGGGCTCGACGTGGTGCCGGAGAAGATCGAGATGCTGCGGCGCGGCGAGGTCCCGATCTACGAGCCGGGCCTGGAGGAACTGCTCCGCCGGCACGTCGAGGGCATCGAGGGCTCCAGCGGCCGGCTGCGCTTCACCACCTCCTACGAGGAGGTCGCGGAGTTCGGCGACGTCCACTTCGTCTGCACCAACACCCCGCAGCGCCACGGCGAATACGCGTGCGACATGAGCTATGTCGACGCCGCGTTCTCGACCCTCGCCCCGCTGCTGACCCGGCCCGCGCTGGTGGTCGGCAAGTCGACGGTGCCGGTCGGCTCGGCGGAGCGGCTGCGGGCGGTGCTCACGGAGCTGGCGCCGGCCGGGGACGCGGTCGACCTGGCGTGGAACCCGGAGTTCCTGCGCGAGGGCTTCGCCGTCGAGGACACCCTGCACCCGGACCGGATCGTCGTCGGCGTGCAGGGCGAGGGCGCCGAGCGCGCGGAGAAGCTGCTGCGGGAGGTCTACGCGCGGCCGATCGCCGAGGGCTCCCCGCTGGTGATCACCGACTTCCCGACCGCGGAGCTGGTCAAGACCGCGGCGAACTCGTTCCTCGCCACGAAGATCTCGTTCATCAACGCGATGGCCGAGGTGTGCGAGGCGGCCGGCGGCGACGTCGTGAAGCTCGCCGAGGCGATCGGGTACGACGAGCGGATCGGACGGAAGTTCCTGCGGGCCGGGATCGGCTTCGGCGGGGGGTGCCTGCCGAAGGACATCCGCGCGTTCATGGCGCGCGCGGGCGAGCTGGGCGCCGACCAGGCGCTCACCTTCCTCCGCGAGATCGACTCGATAAACATGCGGCGCCGTGGGCAGATGGTCGGGATGGCCCGGGAGGCGCTCGACGGGAACAGCTTCCTCGGCAAGCGGGTGGCGGTGCTCGGCGCGACGTTCAAGCCGGACTCCGACGACGTGCGGGACTCCCCGGCGCTGAACGTGGCCGGGCAGATCCATCTGCAGGGCGGCCAGGTCACGGTCTACGACCCCAAGGGGATGGAGAACGCGCGCCGGCTCTTCCCGACCCTCGGCTACGCGGACTCCGCGGTCGAGGCGGTCGAGGGCGCGGACGTCGTCCTGCACCTCACGGAGTGGGCCGAGTTCCGCGACCTCGACCCCGAGGCGCTGGGGCGGGTCGCCGAGCGGCGGGTCATCATCGACGGCCGCAACGCGCTCGACTCGGCGGTGTGGCGCGCGGCCGGCTGGACCTTCCGCGCGATGGGCCGCCCCCGGGCCTGACGGGCCCCAGCGCGCCGCGGAGGCCTTGGGCGGCCGGCGGTGGGCCCCCAGTGCGCCGCGGAGGCCTTGGGCGGCGGGCGGCGGGCCCCCAGTGCGCCGCTGCGCGGCGACCCCCACCGCTGCGCGGCGGGCCCCCAGTGCGCCGCTGCGCGGCGAAGCGCCCCCGCTGCGCGGCGGCCCCGACACATGCCGCTGCGCGGCATGCCCCCGAAGCGAGATCCGCCGCTGCGCGGCGGCGGAGAAGTGCTGCGCTGTGCGCTCTGCCGCGCTACGTGCCCCGCTGCGCGGCGGCGGAGAAGTGCTGCGCTGTGCGCTCTGCCGCGCTACGCGCCCCGCTGCGCGGCGGCGGAGACGCGCCGCGCTACGCGTCCCGCTCCGCCGCGCTGCGTTCCACGCAGAACTCGTTCCCCTCGGGATCGGCCAGCGTGACCCAGCCGGTCCCGTCCGGACGACGGTGGTCGCCGACCAGCGTCGCCCCGAGCCCGAGCAGCCGCTCGACCTCCGCGTCGCGGCTCCGGTCCTGCGGCTGGACGTCCAGGTGCACACGGTTCTTGACGGCCTTCGGCTCGGGCACGGTGACGAACAGCAGCGTCCCGGCTGACGACTCGACCAGCGCCTCGGGGTCCCCGGGCTCGTCGTCCTCGGCGAGCGACGCCCCGAGCACCTCGGCCCAGAACGCCCCGAGCCGGTACGCGTCGGCGCAGTCGACGGTGATGTGTCGTATCAGAGAAGCCATGCTCGGCAGGCTAGATCCCCGGGTCGAAGGGCCGATGTCCGGTCCGCTCATGCCCTGTTGGGCCCGCCTGCCTGCCCGGGGTGCGGCCTCCGGCCCCGGCCCCGGGTCGCCGACCGCCTCGGCCCGATACGCTGGCCGGCTTCCGGACGTCCCAGCCAGGAGCCGCCCCATGCCCGTCCCGCACGCCTTCGACCGCGCCGAGCGGGACAACTGGGCCGGGCGCGCCGGTGCGTACGCCGAGACGTTCGGCACGCTCTGCGCGCACACCGCGCAGCCGCTGCTCGACGCCGCCGGCGTCGGCCCCGGCACCCGGGTGCTGGACGCCGGGACCGGCCCGGGCACCCTCGCCGCGGCGGCCCGCGCCCGGGGCGCGGAGGTGAGCGCGACGGACGCCGACGCGGACATGGCCGACCTGGCCCGCACGACGGTCCCCGACGCGGACGTCCGCGTCGCGGCCCTGCCCGAACTCCCCTTCCCGGACGGCGCGTTCGACGCCGTGACGGCCAACTTCGTGCTCAACCACGTGAGCAGCCCCCGTACCGTGCTCGCCGCCCTGCGCCGTGTCGCCCGCCCCGGCGGCCTCGTCGCGGTGACCGTGTGGGCCGCCCCCGGCGCGCCCGGGCAGGCGCTGCTGTGGCGCGCGGTGGAGGCCGCCGGGTACACCCCCGCCCCGTCCGCCCGGCTCGACGCCGCGGAGGACTTCGCGCGGACCCCGGACGGCCTGACCGCACTCCTTCAGGAGGCCGGCTTCCGGGACGCGACCGCGCGCCTCGTGGAGTGGGACCACGTCACGACCCCCGCCGCCTGGTGGGCCGGCCCCGCCGCGGGGATCGCCACCATCGGCCGCGAGGTCACCTCCGGCGACGCGGCCCGCACGGCGGCGATCCACCGCGCCTACCTGCGCCTCGCGGAGCCCTTCGCCCGCCCCGACCGCACCCTCGCCCTCCCGCACCGCGCGGTCCTCGCCGCCGGCCGCGCATGACGACGGGGCCGGGCCCCGCAGGACCCGGCCCCGTGGCGCGAGCGCTCAGTTGCCGCGGACGGTGACCTTCTCGCCGTCCCGCATCTGCTGCACCATCTGCTTCATCTTCGCCTCGTCCCAGATCAGGTTGCCGTTGACCTGGCCCGAGATCGGCATGTTCATCGAGACGCCGTCGCCGCCGGTGACGCCCTTCATCGCCCAGAACATCCGCGCCAGGTCGAACAGGCCCATGTCCTTGTCGACGACGAGGGAGTCGAGCCCCGCGCCGAGCGTCGGGTAGAGCCGGAACGGGTTGATGATCGTCGTGGGCGTCGCCGCCTTCTTGGCGAGCGCGGCGAGGAACTTCTGCTGGTTCTTGGTGCGGTCGAGGTCGCCGCCCGCGAGCCCGTACCGCTGGCGGGAGAACGCGAGCGCCTCCTCGCCGTTCATCTCGTGCATGCCGGGCTCGAAGTCCGTGCCGGACTTCTTGTCCTTCATCCGCTGGGTGACCTTGATGTCCACCCCGCCCACCGCGTCGACGATGTCCGCGAACCCGCCGAAGCCGATCTCGGCGTAGTGGTCGATGCGCAGCCCCGTCTTCGCCTCGATGGTGCGCACCAGCAGCTCGGGGCCGTCCTCCGCGTATGCCGCGTTGAGCTTCACCTGCCGGCCGGTGCCCTTGAACGTCTTGCCGGACTCCGAACCGACGAAGGTCGGGATCTCCGCCTGGGAGTCGCGCGGCAGGGAGACGAGCACGGGCCCGTCGGAGCCGATGTGCAGCAGCATCATCGAGTCGGTGCGCTTGCCCTCCGCGGAGCCGGTGCGCAGCCGCTTCCTGTCCGCCGCGCTCATGCCCTCGCGGCTGTCGGAGCCGACGATGAGGTACGTCGTGCCCTCGCCCTCGGACGGCCGGTCGATGACCTTGCCGAGGTCGACCTCCTGCTTGAGCTGTGAGGACGCCCACATGTAGGTGCCGATCGACCAGACGAGCAGCACCACGACGAACACGACCAGGCCGAGCTTGATCCGCCGGCCCCAGTCGACGGGCCCGGTCGGCGCGGAGCCGCCGGCGGGGCCGCGTGGGGGTCTGCCCCCGCGGCCGCCCTGGCCGCTGCCGCCGTACACCTGCCCGGTGTTGTAGCCGCTGTCGTACCCGGTGCCGCGGGCCTCGGTGTAGCCCTGCGCCTGCGGGGGCACGGGGGCGGGCCGTACGTCGGAGTCGCGGCGGCGGACGTGCGGCATGGAGCGCGCGCCCTCCGGCCGGGACGCGCCGCTGCCGCGTCCGTACCGGTCGCCGCTGCCGCCGCGGTCGCCGCCGTATCCCCCGTCGAGCCTCTCGTCCATGCCGTAAGAGTGCCAGGCCGGTGGGCCCGGCACACAGGGCGGTCGGGAAATCGGGGCCGGGCTGTAGCGCGGCTGTTGCAAAGGGCGCGCGCCGGAACCCGACATAGGGTAGGCGACATGACAGACCACGTCCCGGCCCTGGAAGCGGACCTTCCGGGCAAGCCGACCTCGGCCTCGCGCACCACGCTGAGCCACATCATGACCCACAACGACACCAACCTCCTCGGCACGGTGCACGGCGGCGTGATCATGAAGCTGGTCGACGACGCGGCCGGCGCGGTGGCCGGACGGCACTCCGGCGGGCCCGCCGTCACCGCGTCGATGGACGAGATGGCGTTCCTGGAGCCGGTGCGGGTCGGCGACCTCGTGCACGTGAAGGCGCAGTGCAACTGGACCGGCCGGTCCTCGATGGAGATCGGCGTCCGCGTGCTCTCCGAGCGCTGGAACGAGTCCGCCCCCGCGCAGCAGGTCGGCTCCGCCTACCTCGTCTTCGCCGCGGTCGACGCCGACGGCAAGCCGCGCGCCGTCCCGCCCGTCCTCCCCGAGACCGAGCGCGACGAGCGCCGCTACCAGGAGGCCCAGATCCGACGCTCCCACCGCCTCGCCCGCCGCCGCGCCATCAAGGACCTCCGCGCCCAGCGCGCCCTCGACGGCCTCGACGACTGACCTCCACCGCCCCGGCCGCATCCGCCCGCCGCACACCGCCCGCGGCGCGCCGCGAGCCGCCGGCCGGGCCTGCCCGGCCCGGCGCCGGGGCATGTCCGCCCCGCATCCGCCCGGCGCCGGCCCGTCGCGGGCAGCGGCCGTCCCCGCACAGGTCGGTCCGCTCGTCGGCCGTGCGGCCGGGCCGGCCCTTGTCCGTGCTGCGTCCGCCGGGGCTCAGCCGCAGAGGACCTCGTCGCCGGTGACGACGTCCCCCTGTGCCGCGCTCCGGGTGACCCGCACCTTGCGGACCCCCGTGTAGTCGTCGCCCGCGATCACCCGCAGGACGCCGCCCTGCCCCGGCACCTCGCGCAGCTCGCTGCCAGGGAGGGCCGCCGCGAGGGACTTCGCGGAGCGGTCCCAGCGCGGGTCGTAGGCGACGACCGTCCGCTCCACCTGCTCGGGCGCGTCCTGGGCGAGGCCGGTCGTCGCGAAGCCGGCGCCGCGCAGCGCGGTGTCGACGCGGCCGCCGAGCCCGGCCTGGTCCGTGCCGTTCTCCACCCGCACCCGGATCGCGGCCGGTTCGACGTCCACGAGCACCGGCTTCGCCGCGCCCTTCGCCTTGTGCGGGGCGAGCGGCTCGTCGCTGCGGATCGCGGCGAAGAGCCGTTCCGCCTGCTCCGCGTTCCACCGCAGCGACGACCCGACACCCGGGATCGGGAAGTCCATGTCCCCGATCGGCACCGAGCTGAACTCGGAGGACGAGGGGGAGAAGCCGCGCATGGCCTGGCCGAGGGCCAGCATCTCGGGGGTGCCGAAGTTCTCGTCGGCCCGCACCGAGCCGAGCATCGCGCCGGTGACCCGCTTGAACTTCAGCGGGTTCAGGAGCACCCCGCTGGAGGTGGCCTTGTCGACCATCGCCGCGAGCAGCCGCTGCTGCCGCTGCATCCGGCCGAGGTCGCCGGAGGCGTCGACGTACCGGGCGCGTGCGTACTGCAGCGCCTGGCCGCCGGAGAGCGCGTGGGTGCCCGGGGCGAGGTCCAGGCCGGTGTGGGAGTCCCGGAGCGGGCGGGCGGTGCAGATCTCGACGCCGCCGAGCGCGTCGACCGTCTTCATGAAGCTGGCGAAGTCGACCTCCAGGTAGTGGTCGATCTTGACGCCGGTGTTGTGCTCCACGGTCCGCACCGTGAGCTGCGGACCGCCCTCCGCGTACGCCGCGTTGATCTTCGCCGGATGGCTCTGGTGGTGCTCGCCGCTGGTGCGGTCGGTGTGCTCGGGCAGGTCCGCGTAGGAGTCGCGCGGCAGGCTCACGACGCTGGCGCGCCCGCGGTCCGCGGAGATGTGCACGATCATCAGCGTGTCCGTGCAGTGGCAGGGTGCGCCGCCGAGGCGGTAGCGGGCCTTCTCCTCCGCGGTGACGGTGTCCCGGCCGTCCGTGCCGACGAGCAGCAGGTTCATGCCGTCGCCGCCGGCCGGCCGGTTCTTCATGTCGCGGAACGGGTCGATGCGCGCGATGCCCGCGTCCAGGTCGTTGATCACCACGTGGCCCGCGGCGGCCGTCCCGAGGACGGTGAGCGCGAGCGTGACGGCCACCCGCCGGCCCCAGCGGGCACGGGGGCGGGGACGCGGGGGTCGGGGGTGTGCGGGCATGACGGGGCACCTCCGCGGTGCGTGGGCCGGGACCGGGAGCCTGGTAGGCCCATACGATCAGCTACCCCCCGCAGGCGGTCCTCCGGCGCGCGTCCGTGTCCCCCGTTCGCGGTAACGTGACCCCGTCCCACGCGATCTCCCGGGCCCGCCCCGGGCCCCCGGCCGGAAAGACGTCATGCCTGAGCACCCCGCCGTTTCCGTGATCATGCCCGTCCTGAACGAGGAGCGGCACCTGCGCGGAGCCGTCACCGCGATCCTCGAGCAGGAGTACGACGGGGAGATGGAGGTCGTGGTCGCGCTCGGCCCGTCCACCGACCGCACCGACGAGATCGCCGCGGAGCTGGTCCGCGAGACGGAGTTCCGCACGAGCGGCCGGGTCAGGACCGTCCCCAACCCCACGGGCCGCACCCCCGCCGCGCTGAACGCGGCGATCGCGGCCTCCCGGCACCCCATCGTGGTGCGGGTCGACGGGCACGGCATCCTCTCCCCGAACTACATCGCGACCGCCGTCCGGCTCCTGGAGGAGACCGGCGCGGCGAACGTCGGCGGCATCATGCACGCCGAGGGCGAGAACGACTGGGAGCACGCGGTCGCCGCCGCGATGACCTCGAAGATCGGCGTCGGCAACGCGGTGTTCCACACCGGCGGCCAGGCGGGCCCGGCCGAGACGGTCTACCTCGGCGTCTTCCGCCGCGAGGCGCTGGAGCAGCAGGGCGGCTACAACGTCGAGTTCATCCGCGCGCAGGACTGGGAGCTGAACTACCGCATCCGCGAGGCCGGCGGCGGCATCTGGTTCTCGCCCGAGCTGCTCGTCTCCTACCGCCCGCGCCCGACGGTGAAGGCGCTGGCCAAGCAGTACAAGGACTACGGCCGCTGGCGGCACGTCGTCGCCCGCTACCACGCCGGGTCGATCAACCTGCGCTACCTCGCCCCGCCGGCCGCCGTCGTGGCGATCGCGGCGGGCGTCGTCGTGGGCGCGGCGCTCACCCCGTGGGGCTTCGTGATCCCGGCCGGCTACCTCGCCGCGATCACCGCGGGCTCGGTCCCGGCGGGCAGGGGCCTGCCCCTGAAGGCGCGCCTGCAGATCCCCGTCGCCCTCGCCACCATGCACATGAGCTGGGGCTTCGGCTTCCTCACCTCCCCCCGCTCCCTCGCCCGCAAGGTCATCGCCAGCCGCAGGCCCGCGGTCACCTCCGTCGACCACGACAACACCCGCACGGCCTGAGGCGCAGCGAGGGGGCGAGCCGTACGGGCCCACCCCCTCGCGCGCGGTGCGCCGAGGTCACCAGGTGTAGTTCGGGTTGACCTCCATGCAGTCCTCCTTCGCCCCGTTGAGCGCGTTCGCCGTCTTCGGGGTCTTCTTCGCCTTCGGCGCCTTGTAGACGTCGCCGGTGCGCCAGTCCGCGCCGACGGTGAGGGTGATGCCGGAGGCCTCCTCGGAGCCCTTGACGGCGCTCAGCGGCAGGCCGAGCGCCTTGGCGACGGCCTGCGCGTCGCCCTCCAGGTCGGCGCTGGGGAAGACGACCGTCGTCCGGGCCTCCTTGCCGGGCGTGGTGTCCGGCTCGGCCGCGGTGAAGCCCTTGGCCGCGAGGAGCGCGGTGACGTCGCGCGCCCGGCCGGACGCCGGCCCCTCGCTCGCGGTTCCCGTGCCGTTGACGACCTGCACGGGGATCTCCGCGGGCGCGGCGGCCGGGTCGTCGGACTCCTTCACCTCGGCCGTCTTCTTCTTCGGCTTCGCGTCCAGCGGCACGTCGTCGCGGATCATCTCGAAGAGGTCCTCGGCGTCGCCCGGGATCGGCTCCACCTTGTACTGGTAGACCCCGCTGCGCTGGGAGTTGGCGTTCGGCATCGTGGTCATGGTGATGCGCTCGGGCTCGACCTTCCGCAGTTCCTGCGCGATGTCCACCAGGCCGAGCACCCCGTCGATCCCGTCGTCGACGGTGAACGCGTCCATGGCCGTCTCGGCCAGCGACTTGAGCTTGCCCGGGTTGGTCAGGGTCGCGTTCTCGCGCAGCTCGCGGACCATCGAGTTCATGTACATGTGCTGGGCGCGCGTGCGGCCCACGTCGCTGTTGTCGCCGAAGCCGTAGCGGGTGCGCAGCCACTGCAGGGCCTGCTCGCCCTTGACCTTGGTGGTGCCTTCCTCCAGCTTGAGTCCCGAGCCGCCGCCGTCCCTGTTGCGCGACTCGATGTTCGCGGTGACGCAGACCGGTACGCCCCCGATGGCGTCGGCCATGGAGACCACGCCATCGAACTTGATCATCATGAAGTGGTCGATGGGGACGCCGCTGAACTCGCTCCAGGTCGCGACCACGCAGCCCGGACCGCCGTACCGGATGGCCTCGTTGACCGGCGCCAGCTGCCGCGCCTCGTAGACCTTGCCGTCGTCCTCGGGATCCCGGCACTCGGGCCGCGGTATGAGCGTGTCGCGCGGCATGCTGACGACGGAGATGTTGCTGCGGTCGGCCGACAGGTGCAGCAGCATCTGGACGTCGGCCAGCGGGGGCGAGCCGAACGTGCTCCGCGCCCCGCCGAGCTTCTGGTTCGCCTTGTTGTCCCGCGCGTCCGAGCCGATGAGCAGGATGTTCATCGGCGTCTGCCCCGCCGCGTTCGCCTTGTGCTCGGCCATCTTGCCGCCCGCGGTCAACGGGGCTTTCTGCAGGCGGGAGTTGAGGTCGTCCCACCACAGGTAGCCCGCCCCGGCCGTGCCGAGCACCGCCGCCGCCACGCCGATCGCCACCATCCGCAGCACCCGCTTCCGCGGCGGCCTGCCCTGTTTGCGGCGGTCGGCCCGGGATATGCCGGGCGGATCGCCGTCGGCCGCCCCGGTCCGCTGCCGCGGCACGGCGGCCCGCCGGCCGCCCTGCGCCGCGGCCGTGCCACCGCGTCGCCCGCCGGCCTGCGACCGTCCCCCCGGTCCGCCCGGGCGCACACTGCTCCCGCTCATGTCGAACTACCCCCCCCGTGAATCAGAAACAGCGCACTACTCGGCGCAGACGGTTTTGTCCGCTTCGACCTTCTGGACACCCTCCGGCGCCTTCGACGGCGGGGTGAGCGGGATCCCCGGGCCCTTGTAGTCCGGGCCGAGGGTGAGCGTCATGGGCGTGCCCGCCCCGGCGTCCTTCGCGGCCGGCTTCAGCGCGGACGAGGACAGGCCCATCATGGCGGCCAGGGTGCGGGCCTGCTCCGCCTGGTCGGGCCCGTACTCGAGCCGGGTCCTCTTGACGTTCGCCGGCGCGTTCGACTGGTTGGTCGACTTCAGCACGCCCTGCTCGTTCTGCAGCCAGGCGAGCGCGGTGGACGCGGAGCCGGCCGGCGCACCGCCGTTGTAGACGTCGACCCGGACGTCGCCGGGCGCGGCCTTGGGGCCCTTGAGCTTGGCGGCCTCCTCGGCCTTCTCCTTCTTCTTGACCGCGGTCAGCGAGATGTCGTCGCGCATCATCGCGAAGAGCTGCTCGGCCGGTTGCTCGTTCATCAGCACGGTCGCGCCGTCGGTGTTGTCCACCACCGGGATCGTCGCGAAGCTGATGTTCTTCGGCTCCACCTTGCCGATCTCCAGGCCCAGGTCCTTCAGCTTCAGGATGCTGGCGATCTTGCTGTCGACGGTCAGCGAGTCGGTCGCGGCCTCGGCGAGCTTCACGATCTTGGTCGGGCTGGTGAGGGTGTCGTTCGACTTCAGCTTGCGCACCAGCGACCCCAGGAACTGCTGCTGGGTCTTGATGCGGTCCAGGTCGCTCCGGTTGCCGAAGCTCTTGCGGGTGCGGACGAACCCGAGCGCCTGCTCGCCCTCCAGGACGTGCTTCCCGGCCGACAGCTTCAGGTGGGAGCCGGGGTCGTCGATGTCCTTCGCCAGGCAGACCTCGACCCCGCCGACCGCGGTCGTCATCGTCTTGATGGCGTTGAAGTCCGCCATCATGAAGTGGTCGACCTGCAGCCCGGTGACCTCCTGCGCGGTCAGCATCGTGCAGCCCGGGTCGCGGCCCGCCTGGCCGAGGCTCTCGTTGAAGCGGGTGTTCGGCGTCCCCGGGATGACCTTCGTCGAGCCGTCCTCCTGCTTGGTGGGGCAGTCGGGGATGTCGACGATCATGTCCCGCGGGATGCTCAGGGCGGTCGCGTTGGTGCGGTCCTTCGAGACGTGCAGCAGGATCGTGGTGTCCGCGTGGCCGGTGCTGCCGGCGTCCCCGTAGCCCTCGTTGCCCTTGCCGGAGCGCTTGTCGGTGCCCAGGAGCAGGATGTTGACGGCCTCGCCCTTGTTGAAGCCGTCGCCGCCGACGCCGAGGGTGTCGACCGAGCCGATGTTGCCGTTGAGGTGCTGGAAGTAGAGGTACCCGGCGGTGCTGCCGCCGACGAGGACCAGGCCCATCAGGCCGCCGGTCCACATCAGGGCGCGCTTCTTGCCGCTTCTGCCGGACTTCGGCCGCCGCCGGCCGGCCTGGTCGCCGGGGGCCGCGCCCCGGCCGGCCGGCCTGCCGCCGCCGGCCCGGCCGCCGTTGCCGCGACCGCTGGCCGTACGGCCCGCTTCGCCCGCGGGGGCCGCCGTGCGCCGGGCGCGCTGCCCGGGGACGGCCGCCGCGCGTTCGGACCGCCGGCGCGGGGGCGCCGAGGCGGGGGATCGCCCTGCGGAGGGGGTCAGTCGCAGTTCGTAATGACCGGTGTCGGGGTTGAGGACCCACTGGTCTGCGGGGTCGATGTCATCGGCCCGGCCACGGCTGTGCGCGTCCACGGTTGTTTGCGTCCTCCGTCGGTGGCACGCGGCGCCTCCCCCCAGGCGCACGGTGTCGGTCGGGTCCAGTGGCGTGCGACCTGGGACGGCTGAGGCGTGCGGGTCCACGGCACCGGGTCGCTCACACTATCTGCACGATTCCGCGCGGAGCGACGTCGGTGACCAACTCCACCTGCTGATAAGCATCCAATCCGAACCATTCTCGACAGGAATTTACCCGCACATGGCACCGGAGGCGCTCGCGTCCGGCGACGGGGCGGCGGGCCGGTCGGGCGCTCCCGCCTGCCCCGGCTCGCCCTCGGGCCCGACGGCGGCGGGGGAGTCGGACGGGTCCGCGGAGGGGGTGCCGCTCGCGTCGGGCGTCACCGTCACCGGTGCATCCGTGCGCAGTTGTGCGAAAAGCCGGTCAGCATCCGGTTGGACCAGTTCGTCACGGTTGGCGTCGTACACGTACGACCGGCGGGGCACGGTGAGGAACTGCAGCTTGTCCGAGGGGATCGAGCGCAGGCTCCGCGTCAGGTCGTAGAGGTCGCGCAGCGAGTCGAGGCCGGGGTCGGTGGTGACGGCGGAGGTCGCCGCGTCGAGCAGCGGGTAGAGCCGGGTCGGGTTCAGCAGCACCCCGTTGGACTGCACCTTCTTGACCAGCGACGCCAGGAAGTCCTGCTGGCGCTCCATCCGTTCGGTGTCGCTGCCGTTCCCGAGCGTCTTCCTCGCCCGGACGTAGCCGAGCGCCTCCTCGCCGTCGAGCGTCTGCCGACCGGCCGGGAGCCGCAGGTCGGCGTCGGCGTCGTCGATCGCCCGCGGCAGGCAGACCTGGACGCCGCCGACGGCGTCGACCATCCGCTTGAAGCCGGTGAAGTCGACGACCACGTGGTGGTCGATCCTGATCCCGGTCAGCTTCTCGACGGTGCGGACCGTGCAGGCCGTCCCCCCGGCGGTGTAGGCCGAGTTGAACTGCCCGAACCGCTCCTGGGTGCTACTGCCGTCGGCGCTCCGGCAGGACGGGATGTCGACCATCAGGTCGCGGGGCAGGGAGACGGCGGTGCCGCGCTTCCGGTCGGCCGACAGGTGCAGCAGGATCGTGGTGTCGGAGCGCTGGCCCTTGCCGCGCCGCCCGTACCGGTCGTTGCCGGCGCCCTCCCGTGTGTCGGAGCCGATGAGCAGGAGGTTCATGGCCCCCCGCACCGCCTGCGACGGGCGCTCCTTCTCCCACCGCTTCAGCTCGGCGGCGGCCGAGGTGTCGGTGGCGATGTTCCCGTCGAGCTTCCGGTACGCGGCCCAGGCGATCCCCGCGCCGACCAGGACGACGACGGCGAGGGCGAACGCCGCCCAGCGCAGGCGGCGCCGCCTGCGGCGTCGGGCCGGGGCCGCCGTGCCCGCCGCCTCAGGCCCGCCCGCCCGCGCCGCCTCCTCGGGGTCCTCCGGGTCCGGTGCGGCGGGCGTGCCTGCGCTGTCGGTCACGTCTGCATCCATCCCTCGGTGCGCTGCGGCGGGCCGGTCGCCGGGGCGGGCGGCCGGGCCCGCACGGTGGCGTGCGTACCCTCCGATCATGCGACCGGCGGGCCGCCCGGGCCTGCGGACAGGCGTGGGACGTCCCCCGTACGGCGCAGACGCGGGCGGTGCGGCGCGGCGGCCGACGGAGGGTCAGACGCCGATCGGGTGCGTGACGCGCTCGCTCTCGACGCGCTGCGCGACCGTCCCGGCCGGCGCCCGGTCGAGGTGGCGGCAGAGCACGACCGAGCCGCCCGCGGCGAGCGCCGCGTACAGGCCCTCCGACAGGCCCTGCCAGGTGTCGTACGAGCGGCCGGAGAGCACCCGCGAGCCCGTCGCCAGGCCGAGCGACCCGGCGTCCGCGCGGGCCCGCTCCACGACCTGGGCCCCCGTCAGTTCCTCGCCGCCGACGGCGAGTGCGGGCGCGTCCGGGTCCACCGGGGCGTACGGCGCGAAGCGGTCGCCCTGGGAGGGCACCTCGACGGCGTAGTCCGCGAAGCCGGCCGGCGGCTGCGGGAAGCGGCCGCCGAGCGGACGCAGCGCCAGCGCGACCCGCTCGCCGCCGCAGGCGCGCGCCGCCTCCAGCGAGTCGGGCCCGCTGACGACGAGTTCGGCCGCGGTCGGGTCGCCGCCGACGTCCGCGACCGTGCCCGTCGAGGCGCAGGCGAGCAGCCAGACGGCGCTCTGCCAGTGCGCCGGGAGCAGGATCGCGACCCGGTCGCCGGGCTCGGCGGCCAGCTCGCCCTGGATCAGATTCGCCGTCTTGGCCACCCAATTGGCGAAGGTGGCCACGGACAGTTCCACCCGCTCGCCGGTGGCGTCGTCGTAGAAGGTGATCAGCGGGCGGGCCGGATCGGCGGCGAGCGCGGATCGCAGCAGGTCGGCAGGGGTGCGGTCGATGGCGTTCACGCCCGCCAGGGTACGCGGGGGCGGTCGCGGCGGAAGGGCGGCCCGCGGCCGTCCCCGGCGCGGTCTCCCGACGATCCGTCAGTTCACCGATGGACAGATTCGTCCCTGTGTGTCCCAATTTTTGTCATGCGTGGAATCCTTGCCTCCTCCATCGGTGTCGCCTGCGCGACCGCCCTCGTCCTCCCCCTCGCCCAGCCGGCCGCAGCCGCGCCCGCCGAACCCGCCTCACCCGCGGCGCCCGTCGCCGAGGTGCTGCCGGGGCACACCCAGTCGCTGCCGCTCGCCCCGCTCGCGGGCGAACGGGTCGGTCCCGGCCTCCGGTACCAGGGCGGGCGCCGGACCGCCCCCACCACCGACCGCGGGCTGCCGGAACGGACCGTGCGGCCGTTCTCGCTCGTCGGCGTCGTCTGGGACGACCCCGACGCCGAACTCCGCGGCTCCGTCCAGGTCCGCGTCCGCCCCGCCGGCGGCACGTCGTGGTCGGGCTGGCAGGACGTCGAGACCCACAACCACGAGCACGCCGCCGACCCGGAGGCCGACGAGTCGGACACCGGCCGCACGCGCGGCTCCACCGCCCCGCTGTGGGTCGGCCGGTCCGACGGCGTGCAGGTGCGCGTCCGCGCGGAGATCCTCTGGACCGCGGACGTGAGGGACGGCGGCACGCCGACCCACGCGGCCCTCCCCGGCGGCCTGCGCATCGACCTGGTCGACCCGGGCGCCGACGAGCAGGCGGCCCGGCCCGCCGCCGTCGACCCGGCCGCCGCGGGCCGCCCCGCGACGCCGCGCCCCGCGACGCCGCGCCCCGCGACGCCGCGCCCCGCGGTGGCGCACGCGGTGCCGGC
>NZ_JBHWZH010000130.1:0-15988 GCF_042728285.1 Streptomyces sp. NPDC060194
GCCCCCGAGCGAGCGGGGGCCGGCGCCGCGGCGGTTCAGGAGCGGCGCTTGCGGCGCGCGAGCGCGATCAGCCCGGCGCCCACGACGAGCACAGCCCCGGCGATGCCCAGCGGCAGCGCGGGGTCCGAGCCGCCGGTCTCGGCGAGCGGCTGGGAGTCCGAGCCGCCGCCGTCGGGGGTCACGCCGGACTCGCCGCCGGCCGTGCTCCCGGCGGTCGCGCCCTCCCCGTCGATCTCCTCCCCGGAGCCCGCGGCCGGGCTCTCGCCGCCCGAGGGGTTACCGGAGCCCGTGTCCTCGTCCTTGCCCGCGTCGTCCCCGCCCGGCGTGCCCGAGTCGGAGCCGGAACCGGAGTCGGAGGAGCCGGACGCCGCCGGTGCGCCGGCCGCGAAGCCGTACGCGCCCCGGTCCGGGGCGCCGCCCCGCGCTACGCCGGCGAGCGGGGTGCCCGAACCGATCGCCGGGGAGCCCTGCGCGAGGTGGAAGTCCGCGCCCGCGTCCTTGCCGGGGTCGGTCAGCTTCGGGTCGGCGATGACGTCGTGCGCGCCCCTCGACTCGGGCGCCTTTCCGCCGAAGTACACGTTGTAGTCGTAACGGACGTTCTCGTTGCGGGACCTGCTGTTGGTGGACTGCCCCGGCCGGCCGTAGGAGATGTTGTTGAGCAGCCGGACGTCGGTGCTGCTGTTGGCGAAGATGTTGGCGTACGGCGCCTCCATCCGCTTGCTGCGGCCGTTGAGGTACGCCGTGTTGTTCACGATGTCGACGTAGCGGCTCTTGTAGGAGTGGATCCCCGAACCGCCGTTGTCGTAGCTCACGTTGCCCGCCACCAGGATGCGCCCGTTGTAGGCGGGCCGGCCCTTCGCGGGGTCGCCCTTGGTGGTGTCGACGATGATGCCGTTGCCGTCGGAGTAGCAGCGGCAGCCCTCCCACTTGACCATCGTCTCGTTGTCGTGGACGCGGTTGCGGGTGATGCGGATCTTGTACGTGCGGGAGTCGCCGGCGGTGGTGTCGCGCGGGGTGAGGACGGAGATGCCGCTGGCGCCGTAGACGGTGTACCAGGCGTTGCCGTAGACGTGGTTCTCGGTGATGTCGACGTGGTCGGCCTCGATGGCGTTGATGCCGCCGCCGGCGCAGTCGTGCACCGTGTTGCCGGTGATCTCCACGTGGTGCGGGAACGCGCCGCTCTCGCGGTTCTTCTCCACGGAGATGCAGTTGGTGTTGTACGTCGGGTCCGTCTTGCTGTAGGTGCGCTCGGCGTCGGCCAGGGACAGGGCGGCGTTGTTGCCCTTGACGTCCAGGCCCTTGACGACGATGTGGGAGGCGCCGTACACGCTGATACCGTTCCAGCCCTGCTTCGGGTGGATCACCGGGTGGTGGCCTGCGTAGGCGGTGAAGGTGATGGGCGCGCCGGCGCGGCCCGAGCGCTTCACGGTCAGCACGTTGGAGCCCTTGCGCGGCTCGGAGTAGGTGCCGTTCATGACCGCGACGACGTCACCGGGCTTCGCCACGTCGGCGGCCCTCTGGATGGTGCGGAACGGCGATCCGGCCGAGGTGCCGGGGTTGGAGTCGTTGCCGGCGGCGCTCACGAAGAGGGTGGGCGCGGGGTCCTTCGCCGGCAGCGAGGTGCGCATGACGGGCGCCTCGACGGGGGCGGGGGTGCGGATCGGCGCGGGGCTCTTCACCGGGACGACCGGCGCGGGGCTGCTGGGGGTCGCGGGAGCCTGCGCGGACGGCGTGACCTGCGCCGCCGTGTCCCGCGCGTCGGAGGCGCTCCCCGACGGGAGCGCGACGACGACGCTCGCGACGAGCGCCGCCACCCCGGCGCCGACCGTCGCGGCCGTCACCTTGGCGGAGACGCCGGTGAGGACGCCGTGGTCGCCGCGGGGGCGGGCCGAACGGAGGCCGCGCCCGCGGGGGGCCTGCCAGTGGGAGGCCGTCTCGAAGGGGCGTCCGGCCGCGTCGGGGGAGGCCCAGCCGCCGGCCTGGTCGGCGCCCGGCGAGGTCCAGCCGCCGGTGTCGGCCGGGAGCGGGGAGGCGTCGGGGGCCGGCTGCCCGGCCCACCCGCTCGCCCCGGCCGCACCCTGCTCGCCCGTACGGCCCGGCAGCAGCAGCGGCAGGCCGGCGAGCAGCCGCTCCGGCGCCACCAGACGGCCCGTCGCCGTCCCGCACACGTCGCAGCCGCGCAGGTGGCGGGCTATCCGCTTGCGCAGCAGCGGGCTCGGGGAGGGCGCGCCCGCGCCCGCCACGTCGACGAGCTCCGCGCAGCGCGGCTCGCGGGACAGAGCGCGCACGACCGTCCGCGCCACGTCCAGCTGCGTCTTCATCCGCTGCACCTGCACCGCCAGATGCGCGGTGGGGACCTTCGTCGCCGCCGCGATGTCCTTGCGGGACAGCCGCCCGCACGCCTCCAGCCACCAGAGCGAGAGCAGGTCGCGGTAGGACGGGTCGAGCCAGGCGGTGGCCGCGGCGACCTGCCGCTGCTCGGCGGTGAGCGACTGGCGCAGCAGGAACAGCGTCGCGAAGTCCGGCTCCGGCGCGTGCCGTTCGTCGGCGTGCTCCAGCGTCGTCAGCCGGCCGGACCGCGCCCGGCGCCGGGCGTCGGTGAGCTGGCGCACCGCGATGGCCACCAGCCAGGAGCGGAACTTGCCCGCCTCCCGCAGCTCCGGCAGGGCGCGGATCACCGCGACCATCGTGTCCTGCACGATGTCGTCGACGTCGAGGTCGGACTCCGCCGCCCGGCCGACGATGTTGTACACCAGCGGCAGCGAGCCGGCGCTGAGCCGCTCGACCGCGCCGCTGTCACCGTCCTGGGCGGCCTCGACCGTACGGCGGTCCGGAAACGTGTCGGCCCTGTCGGCCCGGTCATGTCGCATGGGAGACATCCTCGTACGAGGGCGGTGGTGGCCGCCCTGGTGGGTGGTTGCAACACCAGGAGACGAGGGCGGCCGCAGGGCATAACACTTTCCTCTCCCGTACCCCCGAAAAAGAAGTTCCCGCACGGGGGTTGTGATGTGGTGCGCTGATATACCAGCATGCCGCCATGCCACAGACCGACTATCCGGCAGGTGGTGCGGGCGCTCCGGCCCCGCTCTCCCTGCCCCCGCTGCAGCAGGCCGTCTCGCGGACCGACCGGGTGCGCGACGCGCTGCGCCAGGCGATCCTCGAAGGGGTCCTCCCCCCGGGGAAGGCCCTGGTGGAGCGCGAACTCGCCGAGCTGTACGGCGTGTCCAAGACCCCGGTGCGCGAGGCGCTCAAGCAGTTGATCTCCACCGGTCTGGTGGAGGTCAACGTCTACAACGGCGTGAGCGTCCGCCGGCCCGACGACCGCCTGGTGCAGGAGCTGTACTCGGCGCGCGGCGCCGCGGAGTCCGAGGCCGTGCGGCTGGCCGCGCTCCGGCTCGGCGCCACCCCCTACCCCGGGGCCCGGCAGGCCCTGCAGGAGGCGACCGCGCTCATCGGCTCGGGCGAGACCCGGGGGCTCGGCGTCGCCAACCGGCGCTTCCACCGCGAGCTCTACACCGCCTGCGACAACCGGTTCCTGTGCGGCTTCATCGACCAGCTCCAGGACCTGACCGCGTTCGTCGCCGGCCTCGGCTGGCGGCTGCGCGCCACCTGGGAGGAGGAGGCGACCGAGCACGCCGCCATCCTCGCCGCCATGGAGCAGGGCGACGCCGACCGCGCCGAGCTGCTGACCCGCGCGCACATCGAGAAGGCCCGGCGCACCATCACCCACGCGCTGCGCGACGAGCCCGGGGCGGGGCGATGAAGGTCGAGGTCTTCGCCCACCCGCTCTCCTTCCGCGACCGGCCCCGTGCCCAGGCGGAGCACCTCGCCGGCAGCGGAGTCGACGGCGTGCGGCTCGCCTTCGCCTACCACGGCGGCCGGTGGCTGCTCACGACCAGCGACCCGTGCGCCGTCGCCGACTTCCGGGCCGGCCGGTGGTTCCACGACGACTCCGCCCCGGAGCCCGCCGGGACCATCCGCCCGCAGCTCCCCGTCCGCGGGGACGACGCCACCGCCGCCACCGCGGCGCTCCGCGGGGCCGGGCTCTCCGTGACGGCCTGGCTGGTGGGACTCCACCAGTCGGGCCCGGCCGGCCGGCACCCCGGATCCGCGCTCCGCAACGTCTTCGGCCACCGCTACCGCCACGCCCTGTGCCCCGCCAGGCCCGAGGTGCGCGACTACGCGGCCGACCTCGTCGCCCGCACCGCCCGCCGCCCCGGCGTGTCCGGCCTCGAACTGGAGGCGTTCGGGTACCTCGGCTGGCAGCACCAGAGCGCCCACGACAAGCTCGGCACCCCGCTGCGGCCGGTCGACCGCTGGCTGCTCTCGCTCTGCTTCTGCCCCGCCTGCGCCGCCCGGTTCACCGCCGCCGGCGTCGACGTGCCCGCCCTCACCCAGGCCGTCCGCGCGGCGCTGCGCGCCCAGCTCGACGCGCCCCGCCCGGCCGGCGACCCCGCCACCGACGCCCGGGCCGTCCTCGGCGACGACCTGCACGCGACCGTCCTCGCCGTCCGGGCGCGGGTGACCGAGGAGCTCGTCCGCACGGCGGCCGAGGCGGCCGGCGGGCTGCCGGTCTCCGTCCGCACGACGGCCGACCCCCACGCCTGCGACGGCAAGTCCGCCGCCGGCTTCGACGCCCTCGCGGACGCGGCCGGCGGGCTCACCGTCACCGACCTGTCGGGGGACGCCGGCGCCCTGCGCCGCGACCTCGCGGCGGCCGCCCGCACCGGCGCGCGGATCTCGGCCGGGTGGAGCCTGGCCGCCGACCGCACCACCGACGAGGCGCAGCTCGCGGGCGTCGCCGCGGACGCCCGGTCGGCCGGGGCGGACGCCCTCGTCCTGTACGCCTACGACCTCGCCCCCGCCGCCCGCCTCGCCTGGCTGCGCGGCCTCGGGGCGGCCCGGCCCGCCGCGCCCACGACCACGTACGAGTCGGCACCCGGCACCACGACCGCTGCGGCGGCCGGCCTCGCGATCGCCGGGCCCCCTTCCGCTGCCGCGCCTGGAACCGCGGGGGAGGCGGCGCTCGGCCCCGCGACTGCCGCGGTGACCGCCAGGCCTTCTCCCGCCGCGCGCACGACCGCACCCCTGTCCGTACCCCCGACCCCGGAGCCGGTGAGATGACCGGATACCTGATACGCCGTATCGCCCAGCTGATCCCCGTCGTCCTCGTCGTCTCCCTGGTGCTCTTCCTGCTCCTGCGGCTGATGCCGGGCGACCCGACCCTCGCCATCCTCGGCCAGGAGGCCACCGCTGAGGACCGTGCGGTGCTCCGCTCGGACCTCGGCCTCGACGTGCCGCTGTGGCAGCAGTTCACCCAGTGGCTCGGCGGCCTCGTCACCGGCGACCTCGGCAGCTCCTGGCTGACCGACGAGCAGGTGTCCGCGGTCATCACCGAGCGGCTCGCCGCGACCGTCGAACTCGGCCTGATCGCGCTGCTCTTCGCCGTCGTGATCGGCATCCCGGCCGGCATCGTCGCCGCCGTCCGGGCCCGCACCCGCACCGACACGGTGCTCAACTCCACCGGTCTCGTGGCCCTTTCGGCCCCCCACTTCTACCTCGCCGCCCTGCTCATCCTGGTCTTCGCCCTGTGGCTGAGGATCCTGCCCGCGTCGGGCTACGTGCCCTTCACCGAGGACCCGGTGCAGAACCTGCGGCACATGGTCCTGCCGGCCGTCACCATCGGCTCCACCATCGCCGCCGTCACCATGCGGCAGACCCGCGCCGCGCTCCTCGCCGCGTTCGGCGAGGACTACATCCGCACGGCCGAGGCCTCCGGGCTCTCCCGCCGCCGGATCGTCGGGGTCTACGCCCTGCGCAACGCCGTCGTGCCGGTCGTGACGGTCGTCGCGCTCCAGATCGGGGCGCTGATGAGCGCCACCGTCGTCACCGAGACCGTCTTCACCGTGCCGGGCATGGGGACCCTGATCGTCAACGGCATCTTCAGCCGGGACCTGCCGGTCGTGCAGGGCGCGGTGCTGATGGTGGTGGTGTTCGTCCTGCTGGTGAACCTGCTCGCCGACCTCGTCTACGCGTGGCTGGACCCGCGCATCACGTACTGAGCCCGTCCGCACCGCGTCCACGCGCATCCCGCACCGCGCCCCACCGCACCCGCATCCCGCACCGCACGCCCCCGTACGCCTCTCCTGGAGCGCCGATGGCCACCGACCTCGCGCCGAAGGTCTCCCGCAGGCCGGTCCTCGACCGACTGCGCCGCGACCGCCGCGCACAGATCGCCGTACCCCTCCTCTTCCTCCTCCTGCTCGCCGCCGCCTGCGCCCCGTTCATGTCCGACGCGGTCCGCGCCACGGACACCGACCAGCTGCTCGCCGGGCCGAGCGCCGACCACCTCCTCGGCACCGACGAGATCGGCCGGGACGTCCTGGCCCGGGTGGTGGCCGGCTCGCTGGTCACCGTCGCGGTCGCCACGCTCACCGTGGGCGCCGCGCTGGTCCTCGGCACGGTCCTCGGACTGGTCGCCGGCTACCGCGGCGGCTGGGTGGACGCCCTGGTCATGCGGGTCTCCGACGGCCTGCTCGCGTTCCCCCTGCTCGTCCTCGCCCTCACCGTGGTGGCCGCGCTCGGCCCCGGGCTGCGCAACGCGCTCATCGCGATCGCGGTGGTCGCCACCCCGCGGTTCGCCCGGGTCGTCCGCGGCGAGGTGCTGTCGCTGCGGACCCGGGAGTGGGTGGCCGCAGCCCGGATCGTCGGGGTCACCCGGTTCACGATCATGCGCCGCCACCTGCTGCCGCACCTCGCCGGAACGCTGCTCGTCTTCGCCGCGCTCCAGGTGTCCACGGCGATCATGGCCGAGGCCGCGCTGAGCTTCCTCGGCCTCAGCGTCCAGCCCCCGCAGCCCAGTTGGGGCGCGATCGTCGCCAGCGGCACCGACCACCTGTCGGCGAGCTGGTCGCTCAGCGTCTTCCCCGGCCTCGCCATCCTGCTCACCGTCGCCGCGTTCAACCTGCTCGCCGACGCCCTGCGCGACGCGCTCGACGCGCACCGCCCGGAGCTCGCTCCGACGCGCTGAGACCACCGCGCGTGCAGCTGCCCGGGTGCGTCCCGTCACAGCGCGCGCCGCAGAACCGAAGGGAGCGAGCCGCCCCCGCCGTACCTCGTCGACCGCGTCACCACGCGGGCGCGTACCGGAGCAGTGACGCGGCCCGAACCGCCGTCGCCCGCATCCTCGTTGACCGCACCGACCGCACCGACCGCACCGACCGCACCGACCGCACCGACCGCACCGACCGCACCGACCGCACCGCACCCGCACCACCCGCACCCGCACCACCGCGCCCGTGTGCAGAGACCGCCGTGCCCGCGCGCCGGGACCCCCGTGTCCCGGGCGCCGCCACCGCCGTCCGCCGGGCCCCGCACCCACTCCGTTCCTTTCCGTTCCTTCCGAACAGGAAGTGCCTCGCCATGCCTCTCGCCTCCTTCCCCGTGCCCCGCCGCACCGTCCTGGCCGGCGCCGCCGCGACCGCCGCCGTCGCCGCGCTCTCCGGCTGCGGCGGCTCCGGCGACTCCACCACCGGTGCCTCCGGCGGCACCCTGACCGCGGGCTTCGACAACGAGCCCGTCACCCTCGACCCGGCCCTCAGCTCCGCGATCTCCTCGGACCGCAACGTGCTGAACCTGTTCTTCGACTCGCTGCTGCGCCAGCGCCGCGACGGGACCTTCGAGCCGGCCCTCGCCACGAAGTGGACGGAGAAGGGCACCGAGGTCGTCCTCGAACTGCGCCAGGGCGTGGAGTTCCACGACGGGACGCCCTTCGACGCCGAGGCCGTCGTCTTCAACCTCAAGCGGATAGCCGACCCGGCGACCCGCTCCACCAAGGCCGCCGCCCTCGCCTCCGTCACCGACGTGAAGGCCACCGGCGCCCGGACGGTGACCCTCACCCTCAAGGCCGCCGACCCGCTGCTGCTCACCCAGCTCGCCCACGAGCCGGGCATGATCGCCTCGCCCGCCGCGCTGAAGAAGGGCGCCGAGACGTTCGGCCGCAAGCCGGTCGGCACCGGCCCGTTCGCCTTCCGGCGGTGGCGCTCCAAGGTGCAGCTGACCGCCGAGCGCAACGCGAAGTACTGGGGCAAGGGCGAGGACGGGCAGTCCCTGCCGCTCCTGGAGAAGGTGGTCCTTCGCTTCGTCACCGAGGCCAAGGTGCTGCGCGCCGAACTCGCCACCAAGGGCGTGCAGTTGGTCCGCGCGCTACCGCCGGAGGAGTACAAGCAGCTGGCGGCCGACCCGAAGATCAAGATCACCGACGAGGGCGTGCGGCGCAACTACTACGCCTCCCTCAACGTCACCAAGGGCCCCTTCCGCGACCCGCGGGTGCGGGCCGCGTTCGCCCAGGCCGTCGAGCGCGACGCCGTCGGCAAGGCGGCGGCCGGCGGCGACTACGACATCGCCCCGTCCTTCGCCACCGCCGACGACTGGTTCTACGACGGGTCGATCGCGCCGCTGCCCCACGACCCCGCGAAGGCGCGCGCCACCCTCGACAAGGCGGGGCTGCGCGGCAAGGTCCCGATCACCCTCCTGGCCCGCCGCCGCGCCCCCGACCCGACGGTCGCCGAGCTGCTGCAGAGCCAGCTCACCGCGGCCGGGTTCGCGCCCAAGGTCGAGGTCCTGGAGTTCCAGACCCAGCTGGAGCGGATGCAGCGGCAGGAGTTCGACGCGGCGATCCTCGTCATCGACATCCCGCGCCTCGACCCCTCGCTCTCGTTCGACCCCTACTTCGCGAGCGACGGGCCGAGCAACTGGTCGGGCCTGAAGGACTCCAAGCTCGACGCGCTCCTCGACGAGGGGCTGAGCACGGACGACCAGGCCGCCCGCAAGGCCGCGTACGTCGAGGTGCAGCGGCGCATCGTCGCGAACAACTACTGGGTCTTCCTGCACCAGGCGAAGTCGCCGCTGATCCACAGCGCGGACCTCAGGGGGATCGCCCTCGACGTCGACGGCCAGTGGCGGCTCGAGCGCGCCCGGCTCGGCGCGTAGGGGCCGGCCGTGACGCTCCTCGACATACGCCACCTCGGCGTCACCTTCCACGGCGGGCGGGGCGAGCCCCCCGTCCGGGCCGTGGACGACGTCAGCCTGCGGCTGGACGCGGGGGAGACGCTCGCCGTCGTCGGCGAGTCCGGCTCCGGCAAGACGGTCACCGCGCTCAGCCTCCTCGGCCTCAACCCGCCGGCCCCCCGCTGCGAGACCACCGGCTCGATCCTCCTCACCGACGAGCCGGGCCCGTCCGACCGGCCGGGCGAGCCGCCCCGGCCGGGCCGCACCACCGAGTTGGTCGGGCTCGGCGCCCGGGACTGGCGGGGGATCCGGGGTGACCGGGTCGCGATGGTGTTCCAGGACCCCGGGACCGCGCTCAACCCGCTGCTCACCGTCGGCACGCAGATCGCCGACGCGGTCCGGGCGCACGCCCGGGTCGGCCGGGCCGAGGCCCGGGAGCGGGCCGTCGAGGCCCTGACCCTGGCCCGGATGCCCGAGCCGGGCAAGCACCTGAAGAGCTACGTGCACGAGCTGTCGGGCGGCATGCGCCAGCGCGCCGCCATCGCGCTGGCCATCGCCTCCCGCCCGCGGCTGCTCATCGCCGACGAGCCCACCACCGCGCTCGACGCCGCCGTCCAGGCCGAGATCATGAGCATGCTCGGCGCGCTCTGCGACGACCTCGGCATGGGCCTGATCCTCATCACCCACGACCTGGGCGTGGTCGCCGAGCAGGCCGACCGGGTGGCGGTCATGTACGCCGGCCGGATCGTGGAGAGCGGCCCCACCGGGCAGGTCCTCGCCGACCCGCGGATGCCGTACACGCAGGCGCTGCTCGCGGCGACGCCGCGGCTCGACGCCCCGGCCCGCACCCGCCTCGCTTCCGTCGAGGGCCGGCCGCCCCGGCTGAGCGGACCGCCCACGGGCTGCTCGTTCGCGCCGCGGTGCCCGGTGAGCGAGGAGCGGTGCGAGCACACCGTGCCCGCGCTGCTCACCGTCGGCGGGAGCCACGACGCGGCCTGCCTGTTCGCCGACGCCCCGCGAGAGCGGCCCGCGGCGGCCGCCGCGGAGGTGCCGGAGACCCTGCAGGACGACGAACGGGCCGCTCCCCTCGTCGAGTTCGACGAGACCGTCCTGCGCTACCCCGTCCGCAGCGGGGCGCTGCGCCGGGTCACCGGGCACGTCGACGCGGTGAACCAGGTCAGCCTGAGCGTCGAACCGGGCCGCACCCTCGCCCTGGTGGGGGAGTCGGGGTCGGGCAAGACCAGCCTGACCAAGCTGCTGCTGCGCCTGGAGACCCCCACGGCGGGAGCCGTCCGCTACGACGGCATCGACGTCCGCCGGCCGACGCCCGCCGAACTGCGCAGGCTCCAGCGGGAGATCCAGGTCGTCTTCCAGAACCCGTACGCCAGCCTCGACCCGCGGCTGACCGTCCGGGAGATCCTCGCCGAGCCGATGCGGGTGCACCGGCTCGACGCGGCCGAGCCGCAACTGGAGGCGCTGCTGCGGGACGTGGGGCTCGACTCCTACGCCCTCGACCGCTTCCCGTCGGCGTTCTCCGGCGGACAGCGGCAGCGCATCGCGATCGCCCGGGCGCTCGCCCTGCGGCCGAAGCTGATCGTGTGCGACGAGGCCGTCAGCGCGCTCGACGTCTCCGTGCAGGCGCAGATCCTCAACCTGCTCGCCGACCTGCAGGCCGAGCACGGCATGGCCTACCTCTTCATCACCCACGACCTGGCCGTGGTGCGCTCCGTGGCGCACCGGATCGCCGTCATGCGGCACGGCCGGATCGTCGAGGAGGGCCCGGCGGACCGCCTGTACGCGGACCCCGCCCACCCCTACACCCGCGAACTCCTCGCGACCGCGCCGGGAGCCCGGCGCGACGGCGCCGACGACGGCCTCGTCGGCACCGGCGCCACCCGCAGCGACAAGGAACGGAGCAGTACATGGCCAAGGTGACCCGCGTCCGCCTCACCTCGATCAACACCCCCCGGCACAACAGCATCACCTGCGGGCACGTCCTGGTCGAACTCCTCACCGACGACGAGTCGTTGACCGGCTTCGGCGAGATGTCCGACCTCCAGCACCTGCCCCGCTACCACCTCGACGTCCCCGACCTGGAGGGCGTGCTCAACGAGCTCCTCGTCGGCCTCGACGCGCTCCAGCTCACCGAGATGGAACGGCGGATGGAGGCGAACTTCCCGCAGGCCGGATACATCTACGACAAGAGCCGCGCGATCAAGTGCGGGGTGGACATCGCCTTCTGGGACCTCGCGGCGAAGCAGCTCGGCGTGCGGGTCTGCGACCTGCTCGGCGGGGCGGTACGGGAGTCCGTGCCGATCGCCTACCCGATCTTCCGGCAGCAGCACGAGGAGGACGTCGAGCGGAACCTCGCGATGGTCGAGCGGCGGCTCGCCGAGGGCTTCACCTTCTTCCGGGTGTACGTGGGGCGCCGGCTCGACCTGGACGAGCGGTTCCTGCGGACGGCCAGGGAGCGGTTCGGGGACCGCATATCGATCAAGTCCCTGGACTTCTCCAATCTGTTGGACGCGAAGGCCGCCTGCCGCTTCGCCGAGAAGGTCGCCGACACCGGCTACGAGCTGATCGAGTCGCCCGCCCCGCACCACGACGTCCGCGGCCTGGTCCAGGCCCGCGACCGGCTCGCCGTCCCGATCAGCGAGCACGTCTACAGCTACCGCTGGGCCCTTGACCTCGTCGCCGCGGACGCGGTGGACGTGTTCAACGTCAGCGTCATCGCGATCGGCGGGATCACCCCGGCCCGGCGGGTCTTCGCGATCGCCGACGCGGCCGGGAAGTCCTGCCTGGTCGGCACCACCCAGGAGCTGTCCATCGGCACCGCGGCGGCGGCGCACGTCGCCATGGCGATGCCGTCGGTGACCGTGCCCAGCGACCCCGTCGGACCGCTGCTCTACACCCGCGACGTCGTCACCGACCCCGTCCGCTACACCGGCGGCCTGCTGTCCGTGCCCCAGGGCCCGGGACTCGGCATGACCCTCGACCCGGACCTCGTCGCGGCCTCCGCCGGTCCGCTGACCTGGGCGGCCACCACCGCGGCCGCGGTCGTCGACCGCCAGGCGGCCGCGTCGTGACCGCGCCGGACGGAGCGGGCACCCCTGCGTCGGCGGAGCCCGCGACCGGCTCCGGGCGCGCCACGGCGGCCGGCCCCGCGGCCGCCCTCGGACCCGGGCCCGTCGCCGGGCGGTTCGCCGGGCGGGTCGTCCTGGTCACCGGCGGGGCGCGGAACATCGGGCTCGCCATCGCGTGGCGGCTCGCGCAGGAGGGGGCGGCGGTCGCCGTCAACGGCCCGGACGCCGCGGAGGCGGAGGCCGCGGCGGCCGCGCTGCGGGCGAAGGGGTTCGCGGCGCTCGCCTGCCCCGGGGACGTGTCCGACGCGGGGCAGGTCGACGCCTGCGTGGCGCGGGCGGTCGACGGCCTCGGCGGGCTCGACGTGCTGGTCAACAACGCGGCCGCCCCCATGCTCGGCCGCGGGCCGCTGCTCGACCTGGACGTCGCCGACTGGGACCGCAGCTTCGCGGTGAACGTGCGCGGCACGTTCCTGTGCACGGTCGCCGCCGCCCGGGTGATGCCCGCCGGCTCCGCGATCGTCAACATCTCCTCCGTCGGCGCCACCCGCGCCCACCGCGCCGCCGTCGCCTACGACGCCGGCAAGGGCGCCGTCGACGCGGCGACCCGGGCGATCGCGCTCGAACTCGCCCCGCGGGGCATCCGCGTCAACGCGGTCGCCCCCGGACCCGTCGTCAACGACCGGTTCGCCCTCCTCGACCTCGACCAGCGGCGCGACCGTGCCCGGCCCGTCCCACTCGGCCGGGTCGGCGACGGCTCCGACGTCGCCGCGGCGGTGTCGTTCCTCGCCTCGCCGGACGCCGCGTTCGTCACCGGCCAGGTGCTGAACGTCGACGGCGGCCTGAGCGCCCAGCTCCGGCCGCCGGGCGCCGACCCCACGCTCGACGCCCCCGCCTCCGACCGCCCCGCGCCCTGACCCGACCGTCCCGCACCCGACCGCACCAGGTCCGGCCACCGACATCCGGCCACCGAACCCCCGGGCCCACCGCCCGCGCCCACGTAAGGAAGCACGACATGACCGAGACCCCCCGGCCGCACCTCGACCCCGAGGACCTGGCCGCCCTGGGCGAGGCCAGCACCGCCACCATCACCACCCAGCTGTTCAAGCACGGCCTGCGCAACACCTTCCTGGCCGGCCTCACCTGCGTCACGCCCGACGCCCGCCGCATGGTCGGCGAGGCGTTCACCCTGCGCTACATCCCGGCCCGCGAGGACATCGACACCCTCGAGGTGTACGACGACTACGACCACCCGCAGCGCGTCGCCGTCGAGCAGGCGGGCCCCGGCCAGGTCCTCGTGGTGGACTGCCGCGGCCAGGGCCGGGCCGCCGCCGCCGGCAACATCCTGCTGACCCGGATGGCCGTCAACGGCGCCGCCGGACTCGTCACCGACGGCACCCTGCGCGACATCGGCGAGATCAGCCGGCTCCCGCTGCCGGTCTTCGCCACCGGGGCCGCCGCCATGACCAACCTCGCCCAGCACCACGCCGTCGACCTCCAGGTCCCCATCGGCTGCGCCGGCGTCGCCGTCTACCCCGGCGACGTGATGGTCGGCGACGAGGACGGGGTGGTCTGCGTGCCGCGCCACCTCGTCCCCGTCATCGCCCACCAGGCCCGCGAGCAGGAGCGCCAGGAGGCGTTCATCGCCGCCCGGGTCGCGAACGGCGCCCCGCTGCGCGGCACGTACCCGCCGGACGAGGCCACGCGCCGCGCCTACGACGAGTCCCGCGGCGCGCTCCCGCTGTCCGACTGACCGCGCCCCCCGAGCCCCCCAGCCCCCGGAGCACCGGCGCCCCGCCGGCGCTCCGGGCCCGCACCACCCCGTCCCACCGTCCGAGCCGCCCCGCCCTCCCCCCGAAGGCAGGAACCATGAAACGAGCCGCACCCGCCCCCGTCCGCCCCGCCGGCCTGCGAAGAGGCCTCCCCCTCCTCCTCTCCGGCGCCCTCCTCGGCGCCCTCGTCACCGTCACCACCGCCGGACCGGCCGCCGCGGCGGACCTGTCCAGCACCTTCGACACCGTCAGCCCCGGCTCCGCCGCGCCCGGCTGGACCACGGCCGGCGACGTCACCGTGCAGGACGTGGCCGGCACCGTCGACCGCAGCCTGCGGCTGCGCGACACCTCCACCACGGCCGCCACCACCGCACGGGCCGCCTTCGGCACCACCTCGCAGACGGTCGTCGCCGGGTTCCGGCTGCGTGCCTCCCAGACCACCGCGACCGTCGGCGTGCACCTGGACTCCAGCGGGGGCCACAGCGTCACCGTCGCGATGAGCGCCGCCGGCCGCCTCTACACCTACGACGGCACCGCGCAGAGGGACCTCGGCGCGTACGCGCCGAACCGCTGGTACGACATTCGCGTCGTCGCCCGCCCCGGCACCGCGAGCGCCGACGTCCACGTCGACGGCGAACGCCGGGCCGCCGGGCTCGCCTTCCGCACCTCCACCACCGCCCTCGACAGCCTCCAGGCCGGGGTGTCCGTCGGCGACACCGGCACCGCCCACCTCGACGACGTCCGCACCACCGTCGAGTCGTCGCCGGCCGGCTGGCCGCAGCTCGGCACGATCGCCCCGCGCTCGGCCGCGCAGGTCGGCTCGTCCAAGCTGCTGATCGGCGCGGAGACCCTCGACCGCGGCTACGTCGACTACCGGGCCGCCGCCCCCTACCTCGGCCGCCTCGGCGCCACCGGGGTGCGCCTCCAGGGCGGCTGGGCGAGGACGGAGAAGACCAAGGGCGTCTACGACTGGACCTGGCTCGACGAGATCGTCGACGACGCCGTCTCCCGCGGCGTCAAGCCCTGGCTGCAGCTGAGCTACGGCAACGGCGCCTACACCGGCGGCGGCGGCTCCGGCCTCGGCGGCCAGATCCCCACCTCCGCCGAGGCCCTGACGGCCTGGGACGCCTGGGTGACCGCGATGGTCCGGCGGTACGAGGACCGGGTCACCGAGTGGGAGATCTGGAACGAGCCCAACCTCGGCGGCATCCCCGCCGACACCTACGCCGACTTCTTCGCCCGCACCGCCGCCCGCGTCCGCGCCGAGCAGCCGGACTCGGTCATCTTCGGCCTCGCCGAGGCCGGGATCGACGTCCCCTACGCCGAGGACTTCCTCGTCCGGCTCGCCGCCCAGGGCAAGGCCGGCCTGCTCGACGGCGTCTCCTACCACCCGTACAACCCCAACCCCGACGACGTGTGGACCTACCAGCAGATCGGCAGGCTCCGGACGCTGGTGAACCAGTACGCGCCCGGCGCGGTGGTCCGCCAGGGCGAGAACGGCGCGCCCAGCCGGCCGGGCAGCTTCGGGGCGCTCGGCGACCTGGACTGGACCGAGCTCAGCCAGTCCAAGTGGTTCCTGCGCCGCCTGGTCCACGACCTCGGCCAGTCCATCACCACCAGCGCGTTCAGCCTCTCCGACCTGCACTACCCGTCGAAGGTCAACAGCAAGGGGCTCCTGCAGACCAACACCGACAAGACGATCCGCTACGCCAAGCCCTCCTACTACGGCGTCCAGGCCCTCGCCTCGGTCATCGACAACTCCCTCCAGGCGAAGCCCCAGTCGACGTTCACCACCGACTCCTCCACCGCCCTGACCGTGCAGCGGTTCGCCAAGCGCGACACCGGCCGCCAGGTCGTCGGCGTCTGGAACGGCACCGGCAAGCCGAACGAGTCCACCGCCCGCACCCCCGTCCGACTCACCCTGCCCGAGGGCGACTTCGCCGACCCCGTCTACGTCGACCTGCGCACCGGGGCGGTGTTCGACATCCCGGCGGCCGACTGGTCGGTCTCGGGCGGCACGTACACCTTCCGCAACGTGCCGGTGTACGACTCGCCCGTCCTCATCGCCGACCGCTCCACCGTCCGGCTCTGACCCCCTGAGGGCCCCCGCGCGCACCGCACCGGTGC
>NZ_JBHWZH010000131.1:0-15957 GCF_042728285.1 Streptomyces sp. NPDC060194
CGGGGCGCCCTTCGCGGCGGGGCCGGGCCGGACCCGGTCCCGGGCTGCCGGCCCGGACTCAGTCCAGGGCGTCCAGGAGGGTCGCGTCGATCGGCGAGAAGTCCGAGGAGTCCGGGTCGCGCCGGTCCACGTCGTCCTTCGCCTTCCTCTTCCCGGCCCTCTTCTCCGCCTTCTTCCGCGCCCGGCGCTCCTTGCCGAGCTCGACCATCGCGTAGAGCGTCGGGACGAGCAGCAGCGTCAGCAGCGTGGAGCTGATGAGGCCGCCGATGACGACGATCGCCAGCGGCTTGGAGATGAAGCCGCCCTCGCCGGTGACGCCGAGCGCCATCGGGAGCAGGGCGAAGATCGTCGCCAGCGCGGTCATCAGGATCGGGCGGAGCCGGTGCCGGCCGCCCTCGACGATCGCCTCCACGACGGGCAGGCCCTGGGCGCGGTACTGGTTGATCAGGTCGATCAGGACGATCGCGTTGGTGACCACGATGCCGATGAGCATCAGCATGCCGATCATCGCCGGGACGCCCATCGGGGTGCCGGTGGCGAGCAGCAGGCCGAGCGCGCCGGTCGCCGCGAACGGGATCGACACCAGCAGGATCAGCGGCTGGACCAGCGACCGGAAGGTCGCCACGAGCAGCATGAACACGATCGCGACCGCCGCCAGCATGGCGAGGCCCAGCTTGGCGAAGGACTCGCTCTGGTCCTGCGAGACGCCGCCGACGGTCGCGGTGGCGCCGGCCGGCAGCTTCAGGGAGTCGAGGCCCGCCTGCAGGGCGCCGGAGACGGCGCCGGTGTCGTCGCCGGTCGGCCGGGCGGTGATCGTCGCGGCCCGGGAGCCGTCGATGCGGGTCATCGAGACCGGGGCGTCGACCAGTTCGACGGTCGCGATGTCCCCCAGCTTCACCGCGCCGAGGTCCAGCGCCTTCAGCTCGGCGAGGGTGGTCGCGGGCTTCGCCGACCGCACGACGACGTCGCGCTCGGTGTCGTCGATGACCGCCTGCGCCGAGGTGGTGCCCCGCACGGACTGCGCGACCGCCTGGCCGAGGGTGGCGTCGTCGAAGCCGGCCGCGGCGGCCTTGTCGGTGGCGCGGACGGAGATCCGCGGGACGGACAGGGCCAGGTCGCTCTGGACGTCGGTGACGCCGTCGAGCTCCGCGACCTCGTCGCGGACCTGGGCGGCGGCCTTCTCCAGGACGCCGGCGTCGGCGGCCTTGACGACGACGCTCAGGTCCTGGCTCGCGAAGCCGTCGCCGGCGGCGAGGGCGGTGTCGCCGACGCCGTCGAGCTTGCCGAGCTCCGACTCGATGCGGTCGGTGGCGGCCTCGTAGTCGGCGGAGTCCTTCAGGGTGATCTGGAAGGAGGCCTGGTTGGAGCCGGTGCCGCCGCCGAAGGCCGCCATCCAGCCCGAGGAGCCGACGGTGACCTGGTAGTCGGCGACCTCCTCGACGCCGCCGAGCATCGTCTCGACCTTCTTCGCCGCGGCGTCGGCCGCGGCCAGGCTGGTGCCCGGCGGCAGCTCCTGCTTGACGGTGACGACGTCCTGCTCGCTCTGGTCGAAGAAGGTGGTCTTCAGCAGCGGGGCCATCGCGAAGGTGCCGACGAGGACCACCGCGGCGATCGCGAGGCTCGTCCCGCGGCGGCGGGTCGCGAACCGCAGGACCGGCAGGTAGCCGCGCTGGAGGCGGCTGTCGGCCTCCTTCTCCTCGGCGAGCCGGCGCGCCTCCTCCGGCGCGACTCCGCGGGCCGCCTTCGGCGGGCGCAGGAACCAGTACGAGAGCACCGGCACGACGGTGAGCGAGACGAGGAGCGAGGCGAGCAGTGCCGCCGTGACCGTCAGCGAGAACGAGCCGAACAGCTCGCCGACGATGCCGCCGACCAGGCCGATCGGCAGGAACACGGCGACGGTGGTGAGCGTGGAGGAGGTGACCGCGCCGGCCACCTCGCGGACCGCGGTGAGGATGGCGTGCTGCCGCTCCTCGCCGTAGCCGAGGTGCCGCTTGATGTTCTCCAGGACCACGATCGAGTCGTCGACGACCCGGCCGACGGCGATCGTCAGGGCGCCCAGGGTGAGCATGTTGAGCGACAGGTCGCGGGTCCACAGCACGATCAGGGCGAGGACGACCGAGAGCGGGATGGAGACCGCGGTGACCAGGGTGGAGCGGATCGAGGCCAGGAAGACCAGGATGACGACGACGGCGAAGAGGAGGCCGAGCGCGCCCTCGGTGGTGAGCGAGGAGATCGACTTCTCGACGGCCGGGCCCTGGTCGGAGACGACGGTGAGCTCGGCGTCCGCGCCGAGGTCCCGGCGCAGCTCGGGGAGCTTGTCCTCGACGGCGCGGGAGATGGTGACGGCGCTGCCGTCCTGGTCCATGGTGGCGAACACGGCGAGGCTGGGCTCGCCGTTGGTGCGGGTGAGCGCGGTGGCGGCGGCCGGCTGCTGCTCGACCTCCGCCACGTCGCCGAGCCGGACCGGGGCGGCGGGCTTCGCGGGCTTCCCGCCGGGGCCCTTGGCCGCGGGGCCCTGGGCGGCCGGCGCCTGCGCCGCGGGCGCCTGGGCGCTCGGGGCGATCCGCAGGTCCCGGATCTGCGCCACGGAGGTGTAGCCCCCGCCGACCTGGACCGTGCGGTTCTTGCCGTCCTCGTCGAAGGAGCCGGCCGGCAGGGTGCCGCCGCCCGCCCGGAGGGCCTGGACGACGGCGGCCGGGGTGAGGCCGGCCTTGGCGAGCTTCGCGTCGTCGGGGGTGACGGCGACCTGGAGGTCGCGGACGCCGTCGACGGTGACCTGGCCGACGCCGTCGATCCCCTCGAGGGCGGGGACGACCGTGCGGTCGAGGTCGTCGGCGAGCGCCTGCTGGTCCCGGTCCCCGGCCGAGACGGCGAGGACGACGGTCGGGATGTCGTCGGTGGAGCCGGCGATCACCTGCGGGTCGACGTCGTCGGGCAGTTGGGCGCGGGCGCGGTTGACGGCCTGCTGGACGTCGGCGACGAGCTGCTTGCCGCCGTTGCCGTAGTCGAAGGACGCCATGATCACCGCGTTGCCCTCGGCGGCCGTCGAGGTGACGGACTCCAGGCCGTCGACGGCTTCGAGCGCGCCCTCGATCGGTTCGACGACCTGCTTCTCGACCACGTCGGGGGACGCGCCCTGGTACGGGGCGAGCACCGAGACCACCGGCAGCTCGACGGACGGCAGCAGCTGCTGCTTGAGCTGGGGGATCGCTATCGCGCCGAAGACCAGCGCGACGATCGAGACCAGCCCGATCAGGGCTCGCTGGGCGAGGCTGAACTTGGACAGCCAGGACATGGGTGGGCGTCTCTCCCTCGGTGGCGGTGCTGCGGCGGGTGGGGCGGACGGCGGCAGCGGGCCCGCTGGGGCGCACGGTGCGGCCGTCCCCTCACCTTCGGGCACCGCGAGGGGTGCTCGTCGCGCTCCGAGGGCGATTTCTCACGCCGCCCCTACTGCGAGGGGAGTACGCGGACGGGGCGTTCAGTCAGCCCGTGGGCGGACCAGCCCCGACTCGTACGCGACGACGACCAGTTGGGCCCGGTCGCGGGCGCCGAGCTTGGCCATCGCCCGGTTGACGTGCGTCTTGACCGTCAGCGGGCTGACGGCGAGCCGGTCGGCTATGGCGTCGTTGGAGTGCCCGCCGGCGACCTGGACGAGGACCTCCCGCTCGCGCCCGGTCAGCGCGGCGAGCCGCTCGGCGTCGACGGGGTCGGCGCCGGGGGCGTCCGGGCCGCCCTGGGCGAGGAAGGTGGCGATGAGGCCCTTGGTGGCGACGGGCGAGAGCAGCGCGTCGCCGGCGGCGGCGATCCGGATCGCGTTCAGCAGCTCGTCCGGCTCCGCGCCCTTGCCCAGGAACCCCGACGCGCCCGCCCGCAGCGCCTGGACGACGTACTCGTCGACCTCGAACGTCGTCAGCATCACGACGTGGACGTCCGCGAGTGCGGGGTCGGCGCTGATCAGGCGGGTGGCGGCGAGGCCGTCGGTGCCGGGCATCCGGATGTCCATCAGGACGACGTCCGGGCGTTCGGCGCGGGCGAGGGCGAGCGCCTCGGCGCCGTCGGAGGCCTCGCCGACGACCTCCATGTCCGGCTCGGAGTCCACCAGGACCCGGAACGCGCTGCGCAGCAGGGCCTGGTCGTCGGCGAGCAGCACGCGGATCGTGGTCATCGGCCGTCCTCGGGGGCGCTGGGGTCGACCGGCAGGATCGCATGCACCCGGAAGCCGCCGCCGAAGCGGGGTCCCGCGGTGCAGCGGCCGCCGAGCGCGCCGACCCGCTCGCGCATGCCGAGCAGCCCGTGCCCGCCGGAGTCCTCGGGCCCCGGCGCGGCCGCGCCGACCCCGTCGTCCAGGACGGTGATCTCGATGGTGGACCCGACGCTCACCACGCTGACCTCGGCCGTCACCTCCGCCCCCGCGTGCTTGCGGACGTTGGTCAGCGCCTCCTGGATGATCCGGTACGCGGCCAGGTCGACGGCGGCGGGCAGCGCGGGATGCTCGGTCAGCGCCACCTCCACCGGCAGGCCCGCGTGGCGGAAGGTGTCGAGCAGCGCGTCGAGGACGCCGAGCCCGGGGGCCGGCTCGGTGGGCGCCTCCGGGTCGCCGGACTGCCGCAGCAGGCCGACGGTGGCGCGCAGTTCGTTCAGCGCGGACCGGCTGGCCTCGCGGACGTGGGCGAGCGCCTCCTTCGCCTGGTCGGGCCGCTTGTCCATGACGTGCGCGGCGACCCCGGCCTGGACGTTGACCAGGGCGATGTGGTGGGCGACGACGTCGTGCAGGTCGCGGGCGATCCGCAGCCGCTCCTCGGCGACCCGCCGCTTCGCCTCCTCGTCGCGGGTGCGTTCGGCCCGCTCGGCGCGCTCGCGGATCGCGTCGACGAACGCGCGCCGGCTGCGCACCGCGTCCCCGGCGGCGGCCGCCATGCCGGTCCAGGCGAGGACGCCGAGGTTTTCCTCCGCGTACCAGGGCAGCGGGCCGGCCAGCATCGCGGTGGCGGTCAGCGCGGTCATGGTGAGCAGGGCGATCCGCCACGCCACGGGGCGGTCGGTGCGGGAGGCGACCGTGTAGAGGGCGACCAGGGTGCAGATCTGGACGGGGGCGCGCGGGTCGGCGGTCGCGAGCTCCAGGAGGGACAGGCCCGCGGTCACCGTGAGGACGGCCATGGGGTTGCGGCGCCGGAAGATCAGTGTGACGGCCCCGGCGACCATCAGCGTGACGCTGGGAAGGGCGGGCGTGCGGGCCCCGAAGTCGGGGCCGCCGCCGGAGTGGGGGTCGACGAACGACCCCAGGGTCATGAGGGTGAGGACGAAGGCGGCGAGGACGGCGTCGGTGGCCAGCGGGTGCGCGTGGAGCCGGGCGCGCAGCCGGGCGAACGGGCCCCCGGCCCGCTCGCGCGGGGTGCCGCCGGCGCTCTGCGGCCGGGCGGCCCCGGGGGCCGGCCGGGCCGCGGGGACCGGCCCGGCTCGGTGGACGTGCGACAACCGTCAGCCCGGTATCAGGCCGTCGGAGTCCAGCATCGCCCGCACGTCCTGGAGAGAGGCGTCCGGGGACGGCAGGACCAGCTCGGACGGCTCCAGGGAGTCGTCCGGCAGCGGCTCGCCCAGCTCGCGCACCTTGGCGAGCAGCGCGGCGAGCGTGCGGCGGAAGCCCGGGCCGTCGCCGGTCCGGGTCTCCGCGAGCAGCTCCTCGTCGAGCCGGTTCAGCTCGCCGTCCGGGGCGAAGTGGCCGTCGGCCAGCCGGAGCTGCCCTTCCCCCATGATCCGTACGATCATGCCGCTCGTCCGTTCGTCGGTCGGGTGGTCGGTCACTGCTTGTCGAAGCGGGGGGTGCCCGTGCCCTGCTGGGGCGCGGGCTGCGTCTGGCCCGGGGCGCCGCCCTCGATGGCCTGCTGGGGGGCGGAGGAGCCGCCGGCCAGCTCGGCCTTCATGCGCTGCAGCTCCAGCTCGACGTCGGTGCCGCCGGAGAGCCGGTCGAGCTCCAGCTGGATGTCGTCGCGGGCGAGGCCGGAGTGGTCGTCGAGCGCGCCGGAGGCGAGGAGCTCGTCGATGGCGCCGGCCCGGGCCTGGAGCTGGGCGGTCTTGTCCTCGGCGCGCTGGATGGCGACGCCGACGTCGCTCATCTCCTCGGAGATGCCCGAGAACGACTCCGCGATCCGGGTCTGCGCCTGCGCGGCCGTGTACGTGGCCTTGATCGTCTCCTTCTTGGTGCGGAAGGCGTCGACCTTGGCCTGGAGGCGCTGGGCGGCGAGGGTGAGCTTCTCCTCCTCGCCCTGGAGCGTCTGGTGCTGGGTCTCCAGGTCGGTGACCTGCTGCTGGAGCGCGGCGCGGCGGGACAGCGCCTCGCGGGCGAGGTCCTCGCGGCCGAGCGCGAGCGCCTTGCGGCCCTGGTCCTCGAGCGTCGAGGACTGCTTCTGCAGCGAGTTCAGCTGGAGTTCGAGCCGCTTGCGGGAGGTCGCCACGTCGGCGACGCCGCGCCGCACCTTCTGGAGCAGCTCCAGCTGCTTCTGGTACGAGTAGTCGAGGGTCTCGCGAGGGTCCTCGGCCCGGTCAAGGGCCTTGTTCGCCTTCGCGCGGAAGATCATCCCCATACGCTTCATGACACCGCTCATGGGCTTCGCGCGCCCCCTTCTGACCGACTGACCGACCTGACCGTGCGTTCGGGCTCCGACACATCCACAGTAAGGGCCCTGCATCCATTACCGCACTGTTCCGGGGCGGATGCGCTCCTCCCCAAGGACGAACACTCCGCCCCCGTGCTCCCGCGGAAGGAGGAGAGCGACCCCAGGGGACGCAGGGAGGGACGCACGGTGTTGCGGGATCGTTCCCCAGGGAGCTGGGGTCCATGCCCCCGACCCCTTACCCTTGGGTTTTGTGTTCCGTAGCCGTTCGAAGGAAGAGCAGGCCCCCGCCGTGAAGGCGCCGGCCGACTCCACGCAGCCCCGTGACCCGCAGGCCCCCAAGGGCCGCCCCACGCCGAAGCGCGCCGTCGCCCAGACGCAGCGCCGCAGCGTGGCCAACACCAAGATGACGCCCAAGGAGGCCCGGGCGCGCCAGCGCGAGGCCCGGCGGACCGCGCTGGAGAAGCAGCGCCAGGCCCTCGCCAGCGGCGACGAGCGCTACCTGCCCGCGCGCGACCAGGGCCCGGTGCGGCGCTACGTCCGCGACTTCGTCGACTCGCGGTTCTGCATCGCCGAGTTCTTCCTGCCGATGGCGGTGGTCATCCTCGTCCTGAGCATGATCCGCAACGCGCAGATGCAGAGCATCTCGCTGCTGCTGTGGCTCTTCGTGATCGTCCTCATCGTGGTCGACTCGATCGGTATCTGGCTGCGGCTGAGGAAGCAGATCCCGGCCCGCTTCCCGGGTCAGCGGACCAAGGGCGCGGTGGCGTACGGCCTGATGCGCTCGCTCCAGATGCGCCGGCTGCGTCTGCCGAAGCCGCAGGTCAAGCGCGGCGAGCGGCCCTGAGCGGTCCGACGGGCACGGGGGCTGCGGTGGGGAGCGGGGAGTTCGGCGCGTCCGGATTCGCCGGCGGCGCTCAGGCGTGGCTCGGCGGTCTCGGCGCGCTGCGGGACGTCGTACGGCAGGAACTGGTCGCGCGGCAGCTCGACGAGCAGATAGCCGCGCGGTTCGCCGTCGGCCGCCGGCTGCGGGTGCTCGACGTCGGCACCGGGCAGGGCACGCAGGCGCTGCGGCTGGCGCGGGCCGGGCACCGGGTGACCGGCCTGGAGGCCGACTCCGCGATGCTCGCGGCCGCGCGGGAGGCGCTCGCGGCGGAGCCGGAGGGGATCCGCGAGCGGGTACGGCTGGTGCACGGCGACGGGCGGGACACCGGCGTGCACTTCCTGCCCGGGGCGTTCGACGTCGTGCTGTGCCACGGCGTGCTCATGTACGTCGAGGAGCCCGGGCCGATGCTGGCGGGGCTGGCGCGGGTGCTCGCGCCGGGCGGGCTGCTCTCGTTGCTCGTGCGCAACGGGGACGCGCTCGCCCTGCGGCCGGGGCTCGGTGGGGACTGGGCGGGGGCGCTCGCCGCGTTCGACACGCCGGCGTACACCAACCGGCTGGGATTGCCGGGGCGGGCCGACCGGCTGGGGGTGCTGACGCGGTCGCTCGCGGGCATCAGTGCGCCGGTGCAGGCGTGGTACGGGGTGCGGGTCTTCAGCGACCTCGCGCCGGACGGGGCGGCGGTGCCGGGCGGCTCGGAGCTGGAGGTGCTCCTCGCCGCGGAGGAGCGGGCGGGGCGGACGGATCCGTATCGCGGGGTCGCGGCGCTTCTGCACCTGTTCGGGGCGCGGGCGTAGGGGGTCGCGGGGCTCCGCCCCGACCCCCTACGGGTGGCTGCGCCCCCGGACCCCCGCCTCGCGGCCGCGCCGCGTACACCGGCCTACGGCCGGCGGCCTCAAGCGCCGGCCGGGCTGGATCTCCTCGCCGGCTCGGCTGAGTGTTCGTGGCGTGCCGGCCCGGGCTAGGACTGCCCGTCCGGGTGCAGGCTCATCGGGCCGTAGATCCTGGTGTCGTCCTCCGAGAGGGTCACCTGGTCGGCGCCGCCTTCGGCGAGGTCCTTGTAGACCTCGCCGAGCCAGGACTCCGCGTCGCCCTGGGTGGTGAACTCCTCGGGCCGGACGGCCGGCTGGACCTCCGTGCCGTCGGACTTCTCGAACCGCCACGTCCATGCCATCGCTGCCTCCAGGGGTCTCGAGTGCTTCCCGCAGCGTAGCCGGATGCGCGGTCGGAGGATCGGCGCGGGAGGATCATCCTGTGGAACTGACTCTGCTCGGCACCGGCGCTCCGACCGGCCTGCCCCGTCCCGGCTGCCCGTGCGCGGTGTGCGCGTGCGCGGTGGGGGCGGACGCGCGTGCGGCGACGGCGTTGATCGTGGACGGCGTCCTGATGCTGGACCTGACCCCGGGCGCGGCGTTCGCCGCGGCGCGGGCGGGGCAGTCGCTGGGCGGTGTGCGGCAGGTGCTGCTCTCGCACCCGCACGACGGTCCGCCGGTGGAGGTCCCGCCGGGCCTGCCGCACCCGGGCCGGGTCGCGGACGGCCGCCGGCTGGCGCTGATCAGCGGGCACCGGGTGCGCGCGGTGCCGCTGGACGCGCCGGGCACGGGCTACGAGGTGAGCGGGCACGGCGGCGAGCGGGTGCTCTACCTGCCGCCGGGCGCGGGCCCGGCGGGGATCGGCGAGCCGGGGCGGTCGCCGGAGGGCCCGGGCGCGTACGACCTGGTGCTGCTCGACGTCGTCGGCCGCCCGGACGCGCTCGCCCGGCTGCGGGAGGCGGGGCTGGTGACGGCCACGACGGACGTCCTCGCCGTCCACCTCGACCACGACGTCCCGCCGGGCGCGGAGCTGACCCGCCGCCTCGCCGCGACCGGCGCGCGGACCGTGCCGGACGGCACGACGCTGACCGTCGGCGACTACCACGCCGTCCCGGACGTCCCCCGCCGCACGCTGGTCCTCGGAGGGGCCCGTTCCGGCAAGTCCTACGAGGCGGAACGGCGGCTCGCCGCGTTCCCCGGCGTCCTCTACGTCGCCACCGGCGGCACCCGCGACGGCGACGCGGAGTGGGCCGCCCGCGTCTCCCTCCACCGCGAGCGGCGCCCCGGCACGTGGTCGACGGCCGAGACCTGCGACCTCGTCCCCCTCCTGGCCGCGGACGACGACCCGCCGCTGCTCGTCGACTGCCTGTCCCTCTGGCTCACCCACGCCATGGACTCCGTCGACGCGTGGTCGGACGAGGCCTGGGCCGCGGGCGGCGAGGCGGCTCTGCGGGCGCGGGTCGCGGAACTGGTCGCGGCGGTCCGTGCGACCCGGCGCACCGTCGTCGCCGTCTCCAACGAGGTCGGGTCCGGAGTCGTCCCCGCGACCGCGTCGGGGCGCCGGTTCCGGGACGAACTGGGGCGGCTGAACACGGCGTTCGGGGCGGAGTGCGAGCACGTGCTGCTGGTGGTGGCGGGGCAGGCGCTCACCCTGCGGTAGCGGTTCGCGGCTGCGCCGCGGGTGCACGGCCTGCGGCAGCGCGGCCTCAATCGCCGGCCGGGCTGATTTTCACGGCCTCCTCGCGCCGAGCCCGCGTGCGGACCTGCCGTAACCTTCGCCGAATGAGCTCGCTGAATCTCGATGACTTCTCCGACCTGATCCAGCGCCCGGACAGCACCGTCCGCCGCGCGGCCGAGGAACGGCGCGCGGCCCTCGCGGTCGCGCCGGGCGCGCTGGGCCGGCTCGACGAGCTGGCCGAGTGGCTGGCCGCCGCCCAGGGCTCCGTGCCGGTGCGCGCGATCGCGCACCCGAAGGTGGTCCTCTTCGCCGGCGACCACGGCATCGCCGCCGCCGAGGTCTCCGCCCGCAAGCCCGGCACCGCGCACGAGCTCGTGCGGTCCGTGCTCGAGGGCGCCTCCCCCGTCGCGGTCCTGGCCCGCCGGCTCGACGTGCCGGTGCGGGTCGTGGACGTGGCCGTCGACTGCGAGCCGGAGTCCCTGCCCGCCGACGTCGTCGCGCACCGGGTGCGCCGCGGCTCGGGGCGGATCGACGTCGAGGACGCGCTGACGGCCGAGGAGGCGGAGGCGGCGTTCCGCGCGGGGATGGCGGTGGCCGACGAGGAGGCGGACGCGGGCACGGACCTGGTCGTGCTCGGCGACCTGAGCGTCGGCGGCACGACCGCGGCGGCCACCCTGATCGCCGCGCTGTGCGGCACGGACGCGTCCGTGGTCACCGGCCGCGGCGGGGTCCGCATCGACGACCTGACGTGGATGCGCAAGTGCGCGGCCGTGCGGGACGCGCTGCGGCGGGCGCGGCCGGTGCTCGGCGACCAGCTCGCGCTGCTCGGCGCGGTCGGCGGCGCGGACCTCACCGCGCTGACCGGGTTCCTGCTCCAGTGCGCGGTCCGGCGCACGCCCGTCGTCCTGGACGGCGTGGTCACGGCCGCCGCCGCGCTCGTCGCCCAGCGGGTCGCGTTCCGCTCCCCCGACTGGTGGCTGGTCGGCCAGGCGAGCGGCGAGCCGGGGCAGGCCAAGGCCGTCGACCGCCTCGCCACCGATCCGCTGCTCGACCACGGCGTGACCGTCGGCGAGGGCGCCGGCGCCCTGCTCTCCCTCCCGCTCGTCCAGGCGGCGGCCGCGCTGGCCGCGGAACTGGGCGGGACGCCACCGCCCGCCGACCCGTTCGACGGCGACACGCTGACGGGCGCTCCCGCCGAGCCGGTGGATCCGGCCGTCGGGGACGCCGCGTCCGGGCCCGCGACCGCGGCGGGATGAGCGGGCCGGAGTCGCCGGCCGCGCCGGTGCGGCCCGCGTCGCTCGGCGAGGGTGCCCGGTTCGCCGTCGGGATGCTGACGGCGATCCCGGTGCGGGTGACCCGCTGGGACCGGGAGGCGGCGCGCGTCGGGATGCTGTGCGCGCCGCTCGCCGGGCTCGCGGTGGCGGTGCCGGCGGCGGGGCTCGGCGGGCTGCTGCTCCTGCTCGGCGGCGGCCCGCTCCTCGCGGCCGTCGCGACCGCGGCCGTCCCCGCGGCGCTCACCCGGGGGCTGCACCTGGACGGCCTGGCGGACGTCGCCGACGGGCTCGGCAGCGCGAGGCCGGCCGACGAGGCGCTGCGGATCATGAAGCAGTCGGACATCGGCCCGTTCGGCGTCATCACCCTGCTGTTCACGCTGCTCGCCCAGGTCGCCGCCCTGCACGCGCTCTTCGCGGAGGGCTGGTGGCGCGGCGCGCTCGCCGCGGTGACCGCGGGCCTCACCGCCCGTCTCGCCCTCACCCTCGCCGCCCGTCCCGGCGTCCCCCCGGCCCGCCCGGACGGCCTGGGCGCGGCGGTCGCGGGCGTCGTCCCGACCGGGCGGGCCCTGCTTGCGGCCGCGGTCGTGACGGCCGGCTGCGCCGCGGCCGCCTGGGCCTGTGGCCCGTGGGCGGCCGCCCGGACCGCCGCGGCCGTCCTCGCGGGCCTGCTCGCCGCCGGCGCCCTCCTCCGCCACTGCGTCCGCCGCCTCGGCGGCGTCACCGGCGACGTCTTCGGCGCGCTGGCCGAGACGGCCGCGACGACGGCCCTCCTCGTCCTCGCGCTCGGCTAGGGCGCGCCGCCCGCCGCCCGGACGAGGACCTCCCCCGCCTCCGTCCGGTAGTACAGCACCGAGCGGCCGGCGCGGCGGCGGTCGACGAGGCCGGCGTCGCGGAGGACGCGCAGGTGCCGGCCGGTGGAGCCGAGGACCTGGCCGGTGAGGGCGACGAGCACGGTCGTGCTCTTCGGGGTGTCGAGGAGGGTGAGGACGGTCGCCCGGGCGGGGCCGAGGAGCGCGGCGAGGGGGGCCGGGCCGGGCCGGTCGGCGGCCCCGGCGAGGACCCCGGTGCAGGGGTAGACCAGGGCGTAGAGGCGGGGCTCGTCCCAGCAGGCCCAGCCCTGGCGGAAGGTGACCGGGACGAAGAGCATCCGCGCGCCGGAGATCCGGCGGGGCGGGTTGTCGTGCGCGTTGATCTGCAGCCGGCCCTCACCGAGCCAGCGCATGCCGGGGCGCAGGTCGTCGAGTGCGGCCGCCCAGCCGCCGTCGCCGAGCTGCCGCGTGCGGGCGACGACGTCGGCCTCCAGGATCCGCCGGCGGCGCGCCCAGTCGGGCTCGACGGTCTCCGCCCAGACCCACGCCAGGAGGTCGGCGGCCCGGTCGGCCAGGTCGGTGCGGTCGGCCAGTTCGGCGGGGAGCGGGCCGCCGCCGAGGGCGACCGCCAGGTCGGCGCGGACGACGTCCGGCGGGGCCGCCCGGACCCGGGCCAGTTCCCCGGCGAAGGCGGCGGTGTCGCCTATCGGCGCCGGGGTGAGGAAGTCGGCGTTCCAGCGCGCGGTGAACGCGGCCCGCAGCAGCGCCGCGGTGACGGGATCGGCGGCGAGCCGCGCCCGGTACGCGGGCCGGTGCCGCTCCACCCAGGCGCGCGCGGCGGGGTGCTCGGCGGGACCGTGCTCCAGGGTGAGCAGCGCCGCGGTCGTCTCGGCCAGCGGCGAGACGACGAACCGGCTCCGCGCCAGCGTGTCCGCGTTGAGCAGCCACCACCCCATGGTTTCGCCTCCCCGCGAAACAGTACCGCCGTACGTCCCGACCGGCGGACGCTCCCCGCATGCCCTCCTACCGACAGCTCTTCCGCACCCCGGAGTTCACCCCCTTCTTCGCGACCCACGCCCTGCAGATCGCCGCGCAGACGGTGACCGGCCCCGCGCTCGCCACGCTGATCTACGGGCACACCGGCTCCCCGCTGCTCGCGGCGCTCGCGATGTTCGGCCCGTCCCTGGCCCAACTGCTCGGCGCGACCACCCTCCTCTCGGCCGCCGACCGGCTCCCGCCCCGGGCCGCGATCGGCACGCTCGCGCTGGTCTTCGCGCTCGCCACCGCTCTGCAGGCGGTCCACGGGATGCCGGTCGCGGCCGCGTTCGCGCTGCTCATGGTGCAGGGGGTGCTCTCCGCGGTCGGCGGCGGCGTCCGGTTCGGCCTGCTGAACGAGATCCTCGGCCGCGACGGCTACGTCCTGGGCCGCTCGGTCCTCAACATGTCCAGCGGCGCGCTGCAGATCGGCGGCTTCGCCGTCGGAGGGCTGCTCACCGCGCTCGTCGAGCCGCGCGGCACGATCCTCGTCGGCGCGGGGCTGTTCGTGCTCGCGGCCGTCACCGCCCGGACCGGCCTGACCCGCAGGGAGCCGCGCCGGACGGCGGGGCGGGCGTCCGTCGGCGAGACCTGGCGGACCAACCGCGTGCTCTGGTCGGACCCGGCAAGGCGCCCCGTGCTCCTCGCGCTGTGGGTGCCGAACGGGCTGGTCGTCGGCTGCGAGTCGCTGTTCGTGCCGTACGCGCCGGGCCACTCCGCGGTGCTGTTCGCGGCGGGGGCGTTCGGGATGCTCGTCGGGGACACCGTGATGGGCCGCTTCGTGCCGGCGGGGCTCCGGGACCGCTTGGCCGCCCCGCTGCGGCTGCTGCTGGCCGCCCCGTACCTGCTGCTCGTCCTGGAGCCCGGCCCGCTGGTCGCCGCGGGAATCGCCGCCGTCGCCTCGGTGGGGTTCGCGGCGAGCCTGCCGCTCCAGGCGCGGCTCGCCGTGCTCACCCCCGACGAGCTGAGCGGGCACGCCCAGGGCCTCGCCTCGTCGGGGACGCTCGCGATGCAGGGGGTCGGGGCGGGACTGGCGGGCGCGGTCGCGCAGTTCAGCTCCCCGGGGACGGCGATGGCGGTGATGGCGGCGGCGTCGATCGCGGTCACCCTCCTGCTCGCACCGCGACTGCGCCGTCAGGGGCGTACGGAATCCGGTGCCGCGGGCCCGCGGACCGGGCGCACGCGGGTCGGCGGCCGAGCGTAGGCTCGGTTCCGGGCGCCGACGGCTCGCGCGACGAAGCCGACGCCGGGACGCCCGTGCCCCCCTTACCGTCGTACGGAAGCGAGATCCCACCACCGTGACTGCTCTCACTCTCAAGCCCGCCGGCACGGCGACGCTGCGCGCCGACGCCGTCGTCGTGGCCGTCGCCAAGGGCGACAAGGGCCCTGTACTCGCCGCGGGCGCCGAGGCCGTGGACAAGGCGTTCGGCGGGAAGCTCGCCACCGTCCTCGACACCCTGGGCGCCTCCGGCGGGGAGGGCGAGATCACCCGGCTGCCCGCGCCGGACGGCCTGAAGGCGTCGTTCGTCGTCGCCGTGGGCCTCGGCGCCCTGCCGGAGAAGGACGACACCTACGGCACGGAGACCCTGCGCCGGGCCGCCGGCACCGTCGCCCGCTCGCTCGCCGGCACCGACAAGGCCGCCTTCGCGCTGCCGATCGAGGCCGCCGAGGACATCGAGGCGATCGCGGAGGGCGCGCTGCTCGGCGCGTACGCGTTCACCGCCTACCAGGAGAAGGGCAACGGCGGGAAGGCCCCGCTCGGCGAGATCCTGCTGCTGGGCGCCAAGCCCCGCGACAAGGCGCACAAGGCCGCCGCCGAGCGCGCGATCGCCGTCGCCGAGGAGATCAACCGCGCCCGCGACCTGGTCAACACCCCGCCGAACGACCTCGACCCCGAGGCGTTCGCCGCCGTCGCGACCGCGGCGGGCAAGGAGCACGGCATCAAGGTGCAGGTGCTCGACGAGAAGGCGCTCCTCAAGGGCGGCTACGGCGGCATCCTCGGCGTCGGCGCGGGCTCTCAGTCCCCGCCGCGCCTGGTGAAGCTGTCCTACACGAGCTCCAAGGCGAAGAAGTCGCTCGCCCTGGTCGGCAAGGGCATCACCTACGACTCCGGCGGCATCTCGCTGAAGCCGGCCGGCCACAACGAGACGATGAAGTGCGACATGGCCGGCGCGGCCGCCGTCTTCGCGACCGTCGTCGCCGCCGCCCGGCTCGGCCTCGAGGTGAACGTCACCGGCTGGCTGGCGCTCGCCGAGAACATGCCGTCGGGCTCCGCCACCCGCCCCGGCGACGTGCTGCGGATGTACTCGGGCAAGACCGTCGAGGTCCTCAACACCGACGCCGAAGGCCGGCTCGTCCTCGCCGACGCGATCGCCAGGGCGTCGGAGGAGAAGCCGGACGCGATCGTCGACGTGGCCACGCTGACCGGCGCGATGATGGTCGCGCTCGGCGGGAAGACGTTCGGCGTGATGGCGAACGACGACGCCTTCCGCGCCGCGATCCACTCGATCGCGGAGGAGGTCGGCGAGCCGTCGTGGCCGATGCCGCTCCCCGCCGACCTGCGCGCGGGCATGGACTCCTCTACCGCCGACATCAAGAACATCGGCGACCGGATGGGCGGCGGCCTGGTCGCCGGCCTGTTCCTGAAGGAGTTCGTCGGCGAGGGCATCACCTGGGCCCACCTCGACATCGCGGGCCCCGCCTTCAACGAGGGCGGCGCCTCCGGCTACACCCCCAAGGGCGGCACCGGCGCCTCGGTCCGCACCCTGGTGAAGCTCGCCGAGCGCACCGCCGCCGGCGACCTGGGCTGACCCCGGACACCCCCTTCGGGCCCCGGCGCGTGCTCTACCACGCGC
>NZ_JBHWZH010000132.1:0-15607 GCF_042728285.1 Streptomyces sp. NPDC060194
CATCCGTGCCGCGGGCGGCCCGGCGGCCGCTCACTGCCGCGCCCACACCACCCTGAGGCCCGGCGCCCGCCAGATGTCCCGCTCGCAGAACCGCGACGTCACCCACCGCTCACCGGAGAACACGGCCGTCTGGTCGCTGAAGTGCCGCGAGTTCGCGTTCGACGACTGGGAGTACGACAGGACCGTGCGGGCCACCGGGCACGGCGAGCCGTCCCAGCCGACCGCCTGGATGTAGCTCGACCCCGTCGACACCTCCGCGTAGCCGCCGGCCGCCGGGTTCCAGACCCCCTCGATCTTGTTCCACACCCCGAGCGCCTCCGTGCCACCGTGGATCGGGATCCGCTTGCCGTTCCGCACCACGAACTGGTGCTCACCGAGCGGCGCGTCCAGCGCGACGCCCGCGGCCCTCAGCTCCGCCACCGCGTCGTCGAGCGCCTTCGCGAAGCCCGGGGCCGCCGTGTTCAGGGTGCGCGGCGTCCGCACCGGATCCTTCGGGTCGAACGGCACCTTCCACAGTTCCGCCGCCGGCACCCCCGCCACCAGCTTCCGCCAGAACCGGTCGAAGAGAAGCGCGCCCCGACTGGTGGTGTCCGCCTTGCGGTCCCACCGCCCGAGCACCTCGCACGCCTCCTTCCGCGGCAGCGCGGCGCATCCCTCCAGCACGTCCCCGAGGGCGAGGTCGGCCGCCGGCACCCGGTTCGCGTACTGCTGCTTCTGCAGGTCGGCGACGGTCAGCCGGCCCTTCTCCGCCAGCCCCGCCACGTCCTCGACGGCACCCCGGGTCCGCATCGACCGCTGCGTCCCCACGTTCCCGAAGACCCGCTCGTACCCCGTCAGCGGCCGGTCCGCGTTGGCCAGCCACGCACTGTCGTTGGAGTTCTCCGCGTACGGCGCGTCCACCAGCGTCGGCATCCGCGCCGGCCCCAGGATGCCCGGCTGCACGGCGTCGGGGTCGGCCCCGAGCCCGCAGGACGACGTGGACCCGTCCAGCACCGCCAGACCCGCCGACGGGTACGTCAGCCGCCCGAGCGGGGTCGAGCACCGCTCGGCCAGCTCGTTCGTGATCCGCGGCAGCACCTGCGACTGCGTGAACAGCGAACCGCCCGCAGCGTCCGCGGCGATCGTGTTCACCCACGGCAGCCCCTGCCTCCGCTTCAGCGCGGCCAGCACGTCACCCGTCGAACGCGCCTTGCTGAACCCGAGCGCGGTGTCCGAGCCGCGCAGGTTGACCGCGTTCGGGTCGTTCAACGCGTACGCGGTGCTCGCCGTCCACGGCAGCGGCAGCGTCGCCCCGAGCCCGTTCACCACCGGCCCGTACCGCGTCCACCACTGGGCCCGCGTCACCGCCGGGCCGTCCTTCACCGGCACGGTCACCTCGCGCCGGACCATCCGCTCCGACTTCCCGTCGACGAGGTACGCCGTCGGGTCGGCCGGATCCAGGGTCAGCTGGTGCAGGTTGAGGGGGGTACCGGTCGCCACCGTGTGGCTCCACGCCACCCGCGCGTTGTGCCCGATCGAGATCGTCACCGTCCCCAGCAGCGAACCGCCGGCCACGTTCAGCTCACCCGGGATCGTCTGCTGCGACTGCCAGAACCGGCGGCCGCCCTGCCATGGGTAGTGCGGATTGCCGAGCAGCAGCCCGCGCCCGTTCGCCGTCGTCCGGCCGCTGAACGCGACCGCGTTCGACCCCATCGCCCCGTCGTCCGCCCGGAACAGCTCCTCGGCCGCCGCGGCCTGCGCCTTGGCGGACGGGGCTGCCTTCGGCGCGCCCGCGGGCGGCTGGGCGGCCGTGATCCCGTCGATCCCGCGCCCCTGCCCGCCCAGCACCGAGACGGCGAACCCCTGCGCCGCCACGTCCAGTTCGGTCACCGGCCGCACCCAGGACGCGCCCTTGCACGCCGGATCCGTGACCTCGTTCTTCGCCAGCCACGCGTTGTACCCGGCCGCGAAGCCCCGCATCATCGCCTTCACGTCACCGCTCGGACCGGCCGGAGCGGGCGTCCGCAGCAGCTTCTCCACCGTCCCGCTCTCCCGCACCCCGCGGAAGTACAGGTCGCTGGAGAGGTTCCTCGACGCCGACGACAGCGAACCGTCCGGCGCCGCGTCCGCACCGAAGAACCGCGACCGCTCACCGCGGACCGTCACGTACCCCTGCGCCAGCGTGCACACCTGGTCCGCCGCCTGCGCCCACCCGGTGCCGAACCCCAGGTTCGCGTAGTCCTTCGCCAGGATGTGCGGGATCCCGTACTCGGTGTACCGGATCACCGCCGACAGCCCCCTGTCGGAGGGCCGCTCGGCCGGCTGCGCCACGGCGGACGACGGCAGAAGCGCCGCCGCGGAGGCCACGCCGACCCCCGCGACGACAAGAGCTCTCATTCGGACACGCAGAAGCAAGACAGCTCCCAACTCAGCAGTAACAAAAGCCTGCCGCCCTACTCAGCCACCGTCGCGAAGCCCTGTCAACGCCTCGCACCACGCCCGTTCGAACCCTCCCCCTCAACCCCGAGCCGATCCGCCCCCCGATCCAGCCCGACGAACAGACCCGCTCTCCTCGCGCAACAACCGTACGAAGGGGGCCCGTTCGCGCCCCGCACGCATGACACCGCCCCCACCGGGCTAGGTTCACCCCGTGAACGCAACGAACACCGTCACCGCCAACGGCCTCCAGCTCGCCTACCGGGTCGAGGGAGCGGCCGACGCACCCCCCCTGCTCCTGCTCCACGGCCGCGGCGGCGACCTCGGCAACTGGGACGGGATCATCGAGGAGCTCGCCCGCACCCGCCGCACCTACGCCCTCGACCTCCGCGGCCACGGCGCGAGCAGCTGGCCCGGGACGTACGGCTTCGACCTCATGCGCGACGACGTCCTCGCCTTCGTCGACGCCCTCGACCTCGCCCCGCTGGACATCGTCGCCCACTCCATGGGCGGCGGCGTCGCCCTGCTGCTCGCCCAGGCCGCCCCCCACCTCGTGCGCCGCCTCGTCCTGGAGGAGCCGCCGCCCCTCCTGCCGCTCGACCCGCCCCGCCCGCACCTGGAGCGCCCCGACGAGGAGCTCGCCTTCGACTGGCCGATCGTCCCCGACCTCGACCGGCAGCTGAACGAACCCGACCCGCGCTGGTGGGAGCGGCTCGCCGACATGACCACCCCCACCCTGGTCATCGCCGGCGGCCCCGACAGCCACCTCGACCAGGACCGCCTCGCCCGCTTCGCCGACCGCATCCCCACCGGCCGGCTCCTGACCATCCCCGCCGGCCACTCCGTGCACGCCTCCGACCCGGCCCGCTTCCTCGCCGAGGTCACCTCGTTCCTCGGCATCGAGCGGCCGCAGGACAGCCCGGAGCCCACCTCCGTGGCCTGTCCGTGACCAACCCCGCTCGGTAGGCTGACCGCGGACGACGATCCGGAATTCCGGAAGGAGCAGGAACGTGGCCGAAGGCATCGCGCACCAGCCGCTCGCAGGCTGGGACAAGCCGGAGCTGAATCTCGACGACGCCGACTGGCGGTCCGGGACCCAGGGCGCGGGAGACGTCCAGATCGCCTTCGTCGAAGGGTTCATCGCGATGCGGAACGGAGGCCGGCCGCAGAGCCCCTCGCTGATCTTCACCCCCGCCGAGTGGCGCCGCTTCGTGCGAGGCGCCCGCGACGGAGAGTTCGACCTCACCTGAGCACCCCGCCCGGGCGGCGCACCCCGTGGGCGGACGCATCCGCCCACGGAGCCGGGCCGTCAGGTGAGGGCGCCCGCCCGGCGACGTACCATGGCGGCATGTCCTTCCTCCGCCGCCGCCCCGCCATGCCCGCCGGTCCGGACTTCGACGTCCTGGCCATGGACCCGGGCGACTGGCCCGGCAACCTCGGCGCGGGCCTCCTGGCCGCCCCCGACGGCACCTGCCAGGGCGTCTTCCTGCGCTACGACCTCTTCGGCGGCCGCGGACCCTCCATGGTGATCGGCAACCTGCCCGCCGGCTCCCCGGCCCGCGAGCTCGCCGAGCAGCAGGTGCCCTTCGAGGTCGCCCAACTGCTCCTCGCCCTGGAGAACGACGAGGACATCGAGGTCACCGGCACCGAGGACGTCCCCGTCATGCAGGGCGACAACCTGCTGATCGTCCGCCGCGTCAAGCTCTCCGAGAGCCGCATCTCCTGCGTCCAGTTCGACCGCAGCGACGGCGTCCTCGTCACCATCGCCAGCTGGGACCGCCCCATCACCGACGACCTCTACGCCCTGCTCAAGCCGCTCCCGGCGGAGATGTTCCAGCAGAGCTGACCCCCGTACCCCCCGGACATACAGGAGCGCCACCGACCCCCGCCAGGGGGAGCCGGTGGCGCTCCTGTCCCACCTCAGCGCACCACGGTCACGTCCGCCGCCTTCACGAACGCCACCCGGTGCCCGAACTGGATCTCGTAGTACTCCTCCGTGCCGCGCACCACCTTCTGGCCCGCGGTGTCGAACGTCGCCGAGTAGTAGTACTCGCCCGGCACCTTCCCCCCGGTCACGTACCGCTGTCCCGCGGGCAGCTTGTAGACCAGCGGGGAGACCGCCTGCACCGGCACACCCGCCGGGTACGCGGACGCCTCGGGGTAGGCGCGCCCGTACACCGGGACCTCGGCCAGGCCCTCCTTCGGCGTGATCGTCAGCTCACGCGCGGAGACCGCCGTGGGCTGCTTGCGGGGGTTCTCGAACCAGGCCTTCTGCCCCAGGTACCAGATCGCCGTCCAGTCACCCTGCCGCTCGGCCACCGCGAACTGCTGGCCGGTCGAGGCGCGGGCGCCGGTGTCGTACACGTCGTTCGTCGAGTCCGCCCCGGTCGGCCGCAGCCCGATGTCCTTCACGAGCGGGGCGTCCGACCGCGGCTCGGTGTGCAGGCGCACCGACCCCGAACCGTGCGGCGCGCACGCCACCCCGTTGCCGGACTTCGCGCAGCCGGTGTAGACCGGCTTGTACTCCTGGTAGTCAGGCCGGACGGTGACGACGTCCGCCTTCGACCCGCCCTGCTTCTTGAACGGCGCGCCGATCAGGTCGAAGTAGTGCGCCCAGTCCCAGTACGGGCCCGGGTCGGTGTGCATCCCGCGGATCGTCGCGGTCGTCGTCCCGGGCACGTTGTCGTGGCCGATGATGTGCTGCCGGTCCAGCGGCACGTCGTACTTCTCCGCCAGGTACCTCACCAGCCGCGCCGAGGTTTGGTACATCGCCTCCGTGTACCAGGCGTCCGGGTTCGCCAGGAAGCCCTCGTGCTCCAGACCCACCGACTTGGAGTTCACGAACCAGTTGCCCGCGTGCCAGCCGACGTCCTTGGTCCTCAGGTGCTGCGCGATGTGCCCGTCGGAGGCGCGCAGCGAGTAGTGCCAGGACACGTACGTCGGGTCCTGGACCAGCTTCAGCGTGACGTCCCAGGTCGCCTCGGTGTCGTGGACGACGATGTAGTCCACCGACTGGCTGACCGGCCGGTCCCCCTTGTCGTGGTTACCGTAGTCGCCCCCGCCCAGGTCCTGGTACGGGGACGGGATCCACTCGCAGGCCACCGTGGACGGGCACTCGACCTCGTCCTCGCCCGTGCTCTTCAGCCCCAGCGCCCGCACCTGCCTGGCGTCGGCCTCCAGCCCGGGCACCGCCGCGAGCCGCACCTGCTGGCCGCTGTCGGTGGTCCGCGCGTCGCCCTCGCGGATCACGGAGAAGACGTCGTCGGCGTAGACGGCGGCAGTTGCCGCGTCGTCGGCGCCGGAGTAGGCGGCGACCGCCCCGTACCAGTCGGCCGGGTCGTCGCTCGCCGGGCGGCCCAGCTTCTTCTGGGCGTCGGCCAGCAGCGCCGCACCGCCGGCGACGTTCGCCGCGGGGTTGTGCCGCAGTTCCGCGGAGGAGAGGCCGGTCAGCTCGGCCGCCCGGTCCATGGTCCTCAGCCGGGCCGGGAGCTCCGACGCCTCGGGAAGGTCGGCGTGCGCGCCGTGGCGCGGGGCGCGGGAGGAGTCGCCGCGCGCGTCCTCGGAGTCGTCGGAGTGGTGGGGCGCCTCGGCGATCGCCGTGACCGCGTCGGTGAGGTGCATCGGCCCGTACCCGCCGGTGACGCTCGCCGCGCCCCCGTGGCCGTCCCACCGCGACTGCAGGTACGAGACACCCAGCAGCACGCTCTGCGGCACGTCGTACCGGTCCGCGGCCGAGGCGAACGCCTCCTGCAGCCGTCCGGACTCCGGCACCTCCGCGGTGGCCGACGGAACCGCCGCGATCAGGGAGAACAGCAGCGCGGCCGAACCGACGGCGGCCGCCGATCTCAGCGGCACACCACGCGCCGCGCTCGGGGGACGGACGGGGGTTGCTCGCAAAGCGGCCTCCAGGGGGCGGAGCACGATGCCTTGATCGTCGTGCGACAGGAGCACAGTGCTACCCGGTCCCACGACGATCCGTCAATCACCGTCCACAGCAGGGTTTTCGCACGTCAGCCCCGTCCGACATGCCCTGCGGCCGCCTTCCGCTCCCGGCCTGCGACGCGTCAGTGGTCGAGACCACTGACGCGTCGGGTGACCTGCCGAAACCTTTGCCCGGACGTGCGCTCAGCGCGTCCCCACCGCCGCCCGCACCGCCCGCCGCGCCATCGCGCAGTCGTCGTGCAGCCTCCGCAACAGCAACCGCTGCTCCTCACCCGACGGCACCACCCCGGCCCGCGCGGGGACGGGCGCCCCCTGCATGGTCCGCTGTACGGCCGTCTCGTAGGTCCTGATCTCCCGCGTCAGGACCAGCATCAGGTTGACCAGGAAGGCGTCCCGGGCCGCGGTCCCGCCGGCCTGCGCCTGCTGGCTGATCAGCCACCGGTCCGCCGGCGCGTCACCCAGCACCGACCACAGGACGGCCAGGTCGTACCCCGGCAGGTACCAGCCCGCGTGCTCCCAGTCGACCAGCACCGGACCCGCCGGCGACAGCAGCAGGTTCGACAGGAGCGCGTCCCCGTGGCAGAACTGCCCCACCCCCTGCCGGCCGCCCGCCTGCGCGATCCCGTGCAGCAGCTTCTGCAGGTCGCCCAGGTCCCGGTCGGTCAGCAGCCCCAGCTCGTGGAAGCGGGAGATCCGCGAACCGTAGTCCAGCGGCGCGTCGAACAGCCCCGCCGGCGGCCGCCACTCGTTCACCCGCCGGATCGCCCCCAGCGCCGCGCGGACGTCGGCGCGCTGCGGCGCCTCCACCGGATGCCGCTGCAGAGCCGCCACCCGCCCCGGCATCCGCTCGATCACCAGCGTGCAGTTCTCCGGGTCGGCGGCGACCAGCCGCGGCGCCCGGACCGGCGGACGGTGCCGGACGAACGCCCGGTACGCCGCTATCTCGTGCCGGAACCGCTCGACCCAGGCGGGGGAGTGGTCCAGTAAACACTTCGCGACGACCGTGCTGCGCCCGGTCGTACCGACCAGCAGCACCGAGCGGCCGCTGCGGCGCAGCACCTGCACCGGCTGGAAGTCCGGGCAGATCCTGTGCACGGCCCCGACGGCGGTGCGCAGTTGGGCCCCCTGGGGGCCGGACAGGTCCAGTCTGCCGCTGAGCGGTTGCGTGCCGGGGCCCGCGGGGCGCCGCACCCGGCCGGCGCCCGCGACCGGCGCGCTGCTCCGGGAGGGGTCCAGGTACGGCCCGCCGCTCGCGGGACGGGAGCGGAGCGGTCGGGGCGGGGCGGACACGGAGGACGATGCTGTGTACATGGGGAGACAGATCCCTTCACGTGCCGACGAGTTGCCGCGCTCCGCCCGTCCCGGTGACCGGTCCGCACCCTGGGGAGTACGGTGCCGCCCACCGGGTCGGGGAGGCGCATTCCTACCTGACACCCGATCGGCTGTGGCACACCATCTGGCGCACCCTGGCGAACCCTGGCGAATAGTCGCACCGCATCTGCCACGGGGCTAATGTCGAAATCAGCCGAGAACCTGGGGGCTTGACGTGAGCAGCGAACCCAACACCCGCCTCGCCGACCTGTTCGGCCTGGCCGGCTGGTCCAAGGGCGAACTCGCCAGGACGGTCAACCGGCAGGCGGCGGCCATGGGCCACCCGCAGCTGGCGACCGACACCTCGCGGGTGAGGCGCTGGATCGACATGGGAGAGATCCCGCGCGATCCCGTGCCCCGGGTCCTGGCAGCGCTGTTCACCGAGCGACTCGGCCGTGTCGTGACCATCGAGGACCTCGGTCTCGTACGGCACGGACGCACAGGGAGACGGCGAGACGTCGAGCAGGCGGACAATCCCGACGGCCTCCCGTGGGCGCCCGAACGTACAGCGGCGGTCCTCACCGAATTCACGGGAATGGACCTCATGCTCAACCGACGCGGCCTGGTGAGTGCGGGCGCCGCACTCGCCGCCGGCACAGTGATCACCACCGCCATGACCGACTGGCTCCACGCCGACCCGGCCCCCTCCGGCAGTCGCTCGGGCGACCCCCTGCACGCCGAACCGGCGGGCTTCGAGCGGTACGAGGCGGCCCCCGTCGGCCTCCAGGAGATCGAGCAACTCGAGTTCAGCGTCGAGGTGTTCCGCAAGTGGGACGCCCAGCGCGGCGGGGGCCTCCAGCGCAAGGCGGTGGTGGGCCAGCTCAACGAGGTGGGCGGCATGCTCTCCTTCAAGCACCCCGAACCGCTCCAGCGCCGCCTGTGGGGCGTCGCCGCCAACCTCGCCGTCCTCGCCGGCTGGATGTCCCACGACGTCGGCCTGGAACCCACCGCCCAGAAGTACTTCGTCATCGCCGCGCACGCCGCCCGCGAGGGCGGCGACCGGCCCCGCGCCGGCGAGGCGCTGTCCCGGGCCGCCCGCCAGATGGTCCACCTCGGCCGGCCCGACGAGGCCCTGGACCTGATGAAGCTCGCCAAGTCCGGCTCCGGCGAGGAGAACCTGCCCCGCACCCGCGCCATGCTCCACACCGTCGAGGCGTGGGCGCAGGCCTCCATGGGGCACGGCCAGGCCATGCGGCGCACCCTCGGCGAGGCGGAGGACCTCTTCGTCTCCGACCGCGGCGACGGCCCGACGCCCAGCTGGATGCAGACCTTCAAGGAGGAGGACCTGTACGGCATGCAGGCCCTCGCCTACCGCACCCTCGCCGAGCACGAGCCGGGCGCGGCCCGCCAGGCCCAGTACTACGCGGAGAAGGCCCTCGACCTGCGCACCGACGGACGCCAGCGCTCGAAGCTGTTCGACCTGCTGTCCATGGCCTCCGCCTGCCTCATCGCCGACGACCCCGACCAGGCCAACCGCTACGCCAAGATGGCCCTCGCCGCGATGGGCGAGACCTCCTCCCACCGCACCTGGCACCGGCTGCGCGAGATGTACCGGCTCACCGGCCAGTACGCGGGGTACGGCCACATCCAGGACCTCCGCGAGGAGATCGCCCGGGTGCTGCCGAAGGCCCCCACCGTCCCCCGCGCCCGCCAGGCCTGACACCGGGCCCACCGGCCCGGCCGACACCCGCGCCCCGCACCCGCACGAGAGACCGGACGGTGGTTACCAGCCGACCCTGACGACCAGCACGGAGGCGTCGCCGTCACGCGCCGGCGTCCCGAACTCCTCCGCGACGACCCGCACCCCGTCCTGCGCGGACCGGGCCGCGGTCAACGGGCGCGCGAGCGCCAGCAGCCGGCGGTTCGCCTCCCGACGCGGCGCGAGCCCGTCGGTGTACAGCACCAGCAGGTCACCCGGCCGCAGCCGCTCCTCGGCCTGCGCGTAGACGGCCCCCGGCGCCGCGCCGAGCGGCACCCCGTCCGGCGGCGTCAGCGTGCGCCCCACCCCGTCCCGGAACAGCAGCGGGGCGGGGTGCCCGGCCTGCGCCCAGCACAGGACGCGGGTGGCGGGGGAGTAGCGCGCGCACACGGCGCCGCCCAGCGCGGGCCGCGCGGACGCGTCGAGCATCTGGTTCAGCAACCCCATCAGCGGCCCCGGCCGGGCCCCGGCCACGGCCATGCCACGCAACGCGCCGAGCAGCATCGCCGTGCCCGACGCGGTCGACGCCTCGTGACCGGTGAGCTCACCGACGCTTAACAGCAGCTCCCCGTCACAGAGTTCGAGCGCGTCGTACCAGGAGCCGCCGAGTGCGGCCCCGGTCGGGGAGGGGAGGTACCGGGCCGCGAGCTCGAGCGACCCGTCCGCGCCCTGCGGCAGCCCGTGCGCGTCCCGCCACGGCGGGAGCACGGCCTCCGGCTCCTGCGGGACGATCCGCTCCTGGCCGGCGCGCCGGTGCTCCTGGAGGTCCTCACCCGTCTCGCGCACGGTCCGCTCCGTGCGCCGCAGCTCGCTCACGTCGCGCAGCACCGCCCACATCGAGGCGATGCCGCCGTCCGCGCCGAGCACGGGCTCGCCCATCATGTGCACGGTGCGGGCCGTGCCGTCCGACCGGACCACCCGGAACTCGACGTCGATGGGGTGGCCGTCGATCAGACAGTTCGTCACCCGGGAGGTCAGCAGCGGCTGGTCCTCCAGGTGCACCAGGGTGGGCAGTTCGTCCAGGGTCATCGGCACGCTGCCGAGGGGCCGCCCCAGGATCCGGTACAGCTCCGGCGACCAGGTGGCCTCGTCGGTGAGCAGGTTCCACTCCGCGCTGCCGACCCTGCCGAGCAGGGACCCGGTCGGCGTGGGGGAGTCCGACGCCTGCGGAACCGTTGCCCCGCGTGCGTCCCCCGCGGCCGGAGCGGCGTCCCTGAGCTGGTCCAGGTGGGCGTTCACGTCGTCGAGCTGACGCACCGCCAGCTCGCACAGCGCCTGGTGCCAGCGGCCCTGCGCCGCACCACCGGCCTCGTCCTCGGCCTCACGTCGCACGGCGTCCACGTCGGTCCGCAGCCGGCGCGTCCGGCTGATGAGCGCGTCGACCGGGCCCTGCTCCGGTGGCGGAGCGGGGCGGTCCGCGAAGACAGGGGGCGGCATGACGACTCCGATGCGGGCGCGGTACGGCCAGGTCTCGGGGGGTGGACCGCCTACGACTCTGACACAGCGGCCCGAGCCCTGTAAGGGATTTGCCCACACTGGAGCCGATGGTGCCGAAGGCATATGCTTCGGGCGAACCGATCATGCGCCACCCGAGCCGCCTCACCCCTCCATCGCGGACCGGCGGATCTCAGCGCAGGTAGTTGTACACGGTCGCCCGCGACACGCCCAGCGCGTCGGCCATCGCCTGCACCGAGTGCTTCACCTGCAGGTATCCCTGCCCGCGCAGCAGTCGCACGACCTCCTTGCGCTGGTCCGTGGCGAGGGCCGCCGGGACCCGGCCCCGTGCCGCCGCGTAGTCGGCGACCACCCCGCGGATCTCCTCGACGGTCCGTGCGCGCAGCGTCTCCGCGACCGGCCGCTCCTGCGGATCGGTCTGCGCGAGCAGCGCCAGGCTCTGCGCCACTCCGGCCAGCACGGAGACGTCCAGGTTGAGGCAGAGCGCCGCCACGTACGCCCCGTCACCGTTCTTGATGCCGATCGAGGTGCTCTTCGCCGGTCGGCCGTCGGGAAACGTGTTCGGGTAGTTCTGCACCACGCCCGGGTAGTCCGGGTCCTGGACGCGGGCCAGGCCCAGCTCGGTGGCCGGATCGCCGACCGCGCGCCCCGAGAGGTTGTTCTCCACGGCCCGTACCGCCCGCCCGGGCTCCCGCAGATCGTGCAGCACGACCTCGCACAGCCCCGGGAACATCCGCCCCACCGCGAGCGCGATCTTCTCGGCCTCCCGGATCAGCACCTCGTCCTGCTCCGTGCTCACCGCACCCCACCCGCCGCTCCGTCCGCTCCGTCCGCTCCGGGGCCGAACAGCTCGCCCATCGTCGCGGACGCCTTCGTCCCCGAGCCGGTCAGCACCACCACCGTGGTCTCACCCGGCCGGATCATCCCCCGCCGGACGAACACGTCCACCGCCGCCGCGGCCGTCGCGCTCGTCGGCTCCGCGTACAGCCCCGCTCCCGCCAGCCGGCGTACCGCCGTCACGATGTCCTCCTCGGGAACGGCGGCCATGTCCCCGCCGGACCGCCGTACGGCCCGCAGTACCTCCGGCAGGCGGACCGGCCGCCGGATCGACGCCCCCTCCGCGAGCGTCGGCGCGACCGCGACCGGCACGACGTCCTCGGCCCCAGCCCGGAAACTCGCCTCGATCGGCGCGCAGTTGACCGGCTGCGCGACCAGCAGCCGGGGCAGCCGGCCGATCTGCCCGGCCGCGAGCAGCTCGGAGAACCCCAGGTCGCAACCGAGCACGACACTCCCCGCCCCCGCCACCGTCACCACGTTGTCCGGCGCGGCGAACCCCAGGTCCTCCCACAGCTCGTACGCCAGGGTCTTCACCCCCTGCAGGAAGAACGGATGCCAGTTGTGACTCGCGTACGCCGCACGGTCCGGCCCCGTCGTCCCGGCCAGTCGCACCGCCTCCGCCGCCGTCGCGTCCCGGTCGCCGGGCACCAGCCGCACCCGCGCCCCGTACGCCCTGGCCTGCACCACCTTCGCCGGCGAGGTGGACTCCGGGGCGAGGATCGTCGCCCCGATCCCCGCGGCGGCGCAGTACGCCGCCACCGACGCGCCCCCGTTGCCCGAGCTGTCCTCGATCACCTCGCGCACACCCCGCTGCGCCAGCAGCGAGACCATCACGCTCGTCCCGCGGTCCTTGAAGCTCCCCGTCGGCGCGAACCACTCCAGCTTGAACCGCACCGGCACCGCACCCCACGCCCGCTCCACCAGCGGGGTGCAGCCCTCCCCGAGCGACACCGGGCGCGTGATGCCGCCGGGCAGCGCCGCCCGGTACCGCCACAGCGAGCGCTCGCGACCGTCCACCTCCCCCTGCGTGATGCCGGGCAGCGGACTCACCGTCAGCGGCGCCCCGTCGTCACCCCGCCAGCGATCGTCCGACAACGGATACGTACGCCCCGACCGCTCGTCCACGTACCGGGGGACCGCCCCGACTCCCACCGCCCGCACCCGCCTTCCACCCGCACCCGATCGTCCTGGACACCCTGTCCAATGCTGGAAAGAGTGTCAATGAGCCCCGGTCGGGGCACACGCCGGGACGGCCCGTAGTCTCGGGCCGCACACAGATCGGGATACGGGGCGGGGCCGGGGGGATCACCCGGAGCCGCAGGGGTGGAGGACGCAAGAATGGGGACGGTGATGCGTGTCCCGCAGACCCGGGACATGATCGGCGAAGAACTCTCGGGGGACGAGGCGCTCACGGCGCTGCGCCACTACGGCGGCCGCAAACTCCTCTTCGACGCCTTCGCCCGGTTCCGCTACGCGGACGGCTTCAGCTTCGCCCGCTCCCTCGGCTTCCAGGCCGTGCTCGGCATGGTGCCCTTCACCGTCGCCCTCGTCGGCGTCACCGCCACCGTCGACAACGAGGGTCTGGGCAAGCTCATCGAGCTGACCCTCGGCCACATCGCGCCCGGCGACAGCACCGAACTCATCAAGGAGGCCCTGCGCGACACCCGCGACGCCGCGGACTCCGACACCGCCGGAGCGGTCGCCATGTGGCTCGGCCTCGGCTTCGCCATCCTCAACCTCGCCTCCGCCATGGGCCAGATCGAACGGGGCTGCAACCGCATCTACGGCATCGAACGCGACCGCCCCTTCCTCCAGAAGTACGGACGCGGACTGCTCCTCGCGCTCGCCGCAGGAGTCCCCCTCTTCCTCGGCTTCCTGGTGCTCGTCGCCGGCGAGGCGGTCGGCGACTCCGCCGTCCAGGCCTGGAACATGTCGGAGTCCTGGCTCGACTGGTGGGGGCCGCTGGAGATCCCGGTCGGCGTGCTGCTGGCCGGCATCGCCTCCGCCGTCATCTTCCGCTGGTCACCCCGCCGCGACCAGCCCGGCTACACCTGGCTCGCCTTCGGATCCGCCGTCCACCTGCTCCTGTGGATCGTCGCCACCTGGCTGCTCGCCCTCTACGTCGGCGAGAGCGGCTCCTTCGGCGCGGTGTACGGCCCCCTCACCGCCTTCGTCGCCCTGCTGCTCTGGGCGAACCTCACCGGCATCGCCCTCTTCCTCGGCATCGCCTTCGCCGCCCAGCTCGAAGCCGCCCGCGCCGGCCTCACCGTCGCCGTCGGCCCCGACCCCGGCCCCTGAAACCGGGACCGGGGCCGAGGGCAAGGCGCTCACGTCAGCCCAGCACCTGGGTGATCTCGCTCCGGCCCGCGCTGTGCACCAACCGCGCCCGCGCCCCGTTCACCAAGGGCAGATACGGCGGCACGTGCCCGCACTCCACATCGGCCACGACCGGCACCCCCAACGGCCCCAGCGCGTCGAGCACCGCCTCGTGCTGCGTCATGCCCGACGCCCCGGGCGCCGCGGTGCGCCCCACGACGACCGCGTTCGCCCGATCGAAGAACCCCGCCAAGCGCATCCCGTGCAACTGCCGGCAGATCGCCGACGCGCCCTCCTCGCACGCCTCGACGTAGACGATCAGCCCCTCCGGAGCATGCGCCTCGGCGAACGCCGACACGTCGCCGTACACCGTGCCCGCCAGCGGGGAGACCGTCTCGACGCACCCGCCGATCAGCCGCCCCGCCACCTCCACGTCCCCGCCGCCGTCCAGCCGCGTCCACCGCCCCGGGGTGTCCAGGACGACCGTGTCCACCTCGGGGTCCTCCGCCCAGTCGTCCCAGCCGGTCGTCCGGTGCCGCCCCGGCGGCCGCTGGGTGAACTCCGCACCGTGCGGCAGCGCGACGACGTCCAGCCACGACAGCAGCCCTTCGGGCGTCCGGTACGGCGTGTCCATCAGGTTGTTGCCGTGCAGGGTGGCGTGCCCCGTGAGCAAGGTCAGCGCCGTCATGAGCGTCGAGACGTCCGAATAGCCGACCAGCCACGTCGGCTCCGCCGCCCGCAGCCGGTCGAAGTCCAGCAGCGGCAGCACGTCGATCGCCAACTCCCCGCCCCAGGGCGGGACGACCGCCCTGACGTCGGGGTCGGTCAGGAAGGCGGTGAGCTCCGCGGCGCGTTCGGCGGCGGGCGCACTCACCAGCCCGTCTCCCGCCATGCACTGTCCGACGACCACCTCGTATCCGCGCTTCTCCACCGCCCGGATCGCCGCGTCGAGCCGCGGGCGCAGCGGCTCGGGCACTCCGGAGGAGGGCGAGGTGACGGCGATGCGGTCGCCGGGGCGCAGGGGTGCGGGGAAGCGAGGAGTCATGGCCGAAGCCTGCCACGGTGATCGTATTCGGCGACAGCGCGTTTACCACTCCCCACCGCCCGTGCATCGGCCACGACGGAGGGGGTACCCGCTCGTGGAGAGCCGGACCAGGGACTTCCCGCCGGACCTCGGCACAGGTTCCGCATCCGAGACCCACCGGACCCCAGGAGGCTCCATGCCGATCATCGACCGCATCAAGCGCTTCGCCCGCAGCCCGCAGGGGCAGCGCGCCATCAGCCAGGGCCGCCGCGCCGCCGCCGACCCGAGGCGGCGCGCCCAGGGCCGGCGCCTGCTCGCCAAGTTCCGCGGCCGCCGCTGAAGCCCACCGGGCCGTCCGGACCGCGCGGTGACCCGCCCCGCGCCGCCCGAGCGCACCGGCCCGGCAGCGAGCGCGACACCCCACCACCCCCGCGCCCCGGGGGCCGACCGCACCGGCCCGCCCCCGGGGCGGGGGGGGGGGCCCCCCCGGCCGCCCCCCCCCCCCGCCGGCCCCCAAATATTAGTGGGGGCCCCGGGGGGGGGCGCGG
>NZ_JBHWZH010000133.1:0-15570 GCF_042728285.1 Streptomyces sp. NPDC060194
GTTCCGATCGCCCGCAGATCAACACCGTCACGCCCGAGTTCCAGCGCGACCGCGCCTCCGGTGCCGTAACCGACGGCGACGATCCGGTCGGGATCGGACCGCACTTCGGTACGCAACACGTCGAGCGCCGCATGGCCGATGCCCCGCATCCGGTCGGGATCGACCAGCAGCGGCAGGCAGCGGGCCAGCACCTCTACGGGATCGCCCAGACAGCGCCCGCCGAGGAGGTCGAAGGCCAGCACGACACAACCCAGTCCGGCCAGAGCACCGGCCCACCGCCGCTCGACGCCGCTCGACGCCGCTGAGCCCCATCCCCTCCGGTCCGAGCAGCACCACCGGCCCGCGCCCCACACCGGCCAGGAACGCAACATACCCGACCATGGCCAAACCATCGGCCCGATACCCGACCGCACGCACCGTCGACCACGTCAAACCTCAGACGCTAATGGTCGTCGAACCCGCTTCGCCCGATGTTCCGCCACCGGCGGAACACCGCGCCGATCAAGGACCCAGGCCATCGACACCACGCGGACCGCAGGGAGAACGTCGACCGGGAAGCGCCGGGACGAGGGCCCGGAGACGATCACGCGTTCCGCTTGCATCGCGGCCCCAGCATCGGGGCAGAACCCCAAGACCCCGGCCGGCCGGCCTCAGGGCACCGGCCGACATGCGTGAGCAGCTCGGGGATCCGGGCCATCTACGAGCGGTGGGAATCGCAGGCCACCGTCGAGGCATTCACGGGCAGTGATGTCGACGGCGAGCAGAGCGCGACACGCGCAGTGAACCGGTACGTCATGACGCGGTTCTACCCGCGCCTCCAGCCCAGGCAGGACGCACGGGCGGGGCATCCACATTCCGCCGCCAGACGATAGCGCCCACGACACGAACTCCGGGATCCCAATGGGACAGATCGTGAACCTCTGGCTGGGGAATCACGTGAGCGTCCACACCGCTGTCTCCTGTGTTCAACATCCAGGGTCACGGCCGCCACTTCGTCGGTGCTTCAATTTCTCCGTAAGCGGGCCCGCGATCGAGCGGTGAGGTTGGAGCGGGCACCGGTGAACTTCCGAAGCCGCATGGGTGCGGGGAGATTGACCGGAGCCGTTGTTGGGATGCTCTGGTCCCGGATCTGCCCGCCGGATAGTGTGATCGGCGGTCAAGGTTGATCGCAGTCACGTTCCGGCGCCAGGGAGGGAGCCCGTGGCTCGTTGGTGGCAAAAGAAGTCCGCGCCGGAGAAGGGTGGGCCGGTAACGGGCGAGCAGTATTTCTCGGCCGAGGCGCACGGGACGCTGCCTGCGCACATCGACGGACCTGACGGGCGGCGGCAGGTGACGCTGGCCGTGCATGATGACGGCGTGGTGCTGAGCGACGGCAATACGCACCGCCCCTACCGATGGTCGGATGTCGCCCACCTGTGGCATGCGAACGACATGGACGGCGAAGCGGCCAACGGCTTGATGATCACGAAGTGGCTGCACGAGCTGCTGCTGGAGTTCACCGACGGCACGGTCGTGGGCTCACTGCTGGCAGACCCGCCCGTCGTGACACCGGAGGCTGCCTTCCGCAACGGCCAGCTGTCGTCCTCGCCACCCTCCGTCATCGCGCCGCTGATGCAGCGCGTCAATGCTCCGGTGACCGAACTGCATCTCACCAGGGCGAAGGCGAGACTCGCGGCCGGCGGACAAGTACATTTCGGCCCGCTGACCGCCACGCCCGACGGGCTGCACCATCACGGAAAGAAGATTCCCTGGCACACCATCACCTCATGCCGCTACAGCGTCGTCATCTTCTCCGAGGACGAGGAGGAACTGGGGGCGATGCTCCGCATGGAGTACGAGGTCGACGGCGGCGCACACGGGTTACCTTTCGACTGGCTGCGAATACCGGCACTCGACGTACCGGATCTGGACGTCCTGGTGCGGCTCACCGAAGAAAACCGCACCTGACCAGCGTCGGACCCGCCACGGTCGGCTTCACTACGCCACGGGACATCACCGCGCGCACGTCCTGACGGCGACAGAACCAGTCATGCACCCCATACGTCCGTCGCTACCGATGACTTCGCTTCGCACAGGGCCCCGGTGCAGTTCAGGGGTCCTTCTGATCTTTCGAGCGCTTCCCAGGCCAACGAATCGGCGCGCTACGGCGGATGGGACATGCCCACCCCACTCCGGTGCTCGCTCAGTCGCTGATGTTGCGGTCGGAGACGAGGACGTCATCGACAACTCCCGGGCTCGGGCATCTCCTCATGCGACCGCCACTTGGCGGGGGGGCGCCCCCGCGAACGGGCCGAAACTTCCGCGGGAGCCCGGCCTCGGCGCCGCGAGCGGGGCTGCTCGGCCCCGGAACGTCGGAGGCGACGAGGCCCGAGCGGCGGCCCTTTTGGCGCCGGACACGGGGCGGGGCCCGACATTCGGGGGTGGGGTGGCCTCCGAGCTGTTGATCGACGAACTGCAACAGCACGACAACACCACTCGGAGGCCCTGGTTGCGAATTGTGCCGGATGGGGCGGGGTGGGATGGCCGGGTGGGATGGGGGGATGCGTGCACCACTCGGTCGGGGGATGTGGGGTGTCGGGTGGGGGCGGAAGGGTGGGCGATGTTCGTACTGGACGTCGCGCGTGCGGCGGTCTGGAGGGGGTGGAGCGAGAGGGCATTTAGGTTAGGCTAACCTTTGCGTTGTGAGATCTGGTGAAGAGGCGGGCGGCGCGTCCGTGGGGCGTGGGCATCGGTTGTCGGCTGCGGATGTGACCGTGGCGTACGACGGGGTCGATGTCGTGCACGGTGCGGCGATCACTCTGCGGCCGGGCGAGGTGACGGTGCTCGTCGGGCCGAACGGGAGCGGGAAGTCGACGCTGCTGCGGACCCTGGCGCGGTTGCAGCGGCCGCGCTCGGCGACGCTGACGATCGATGCGGAGACCGACGGACTGGCGCTGTCCTTGCGGGAGTTCGCGCGGCGGGTGGCCCTGTTGACGCAGGGGCGGCCGACGCCCAGTGGTCTGACGGTGCGGGACGTGGTCGAGTTCGGCCGTTACCCGTACCGAGGGCGCTGGGGGCGGGCGGATCCCGGGGGCCGGGTGGCGGTGGACCGTGCGCTGCGGCTGACCGGGGTCGAGGAGTTGCAGGATCGGGGGGCGGAGCATCTCTCCGGAGGGCAGTTGCAGCGTGTGTGGCTGGCCAGCTGTCTCGCTCAGGAGACCGGGGTGCTGCTGCTCGACGAGCCGACGACCTATCTCGACCTGCGGTACCAGGTCGAGCTGCTGGATCTCGTACGTGAGTTGGCGGACGAGCACCGCATCGCGCTCGGGGTCGTGCTGCACGATCTCGACCAGGCCGCGGCGGTCGCGGACCGGATCGTGCTGCTCGAGGAGGGGCGGGTCGTCGCGGACGGTGTGCCCGACGAGGTGCTGACGCCCGAGCGCCTCACCGCCGTGTACAGCATCCGCATCGAAGTCGAACCAGATCCGCTGACCGGTCGTCTGCGCACTCGCGCGATAGGCCGTCACCACACCAGAAGCGAAAGGCTCAGCACCACCTCATGAGACGACTCCTGATCGCCGCGGCCGCCTCGACCGCCGCCGCCGTCGTTCTGTCCGCCTGCGGGACCACCGAGCCCGCGAAGCCCTCCGTCGAAGAGGGGAAGGGGAAGCCGAAGTCCGAGGCGATCACCCTGACCGATGCCACGGGGACGGAGGTGAAGCTCGACGGTCCCGCGAAGAAGGTGGTGGGCACCGAGTGGAACGTCGTCGAGAACCTGGTGACGCTCGGTGTCGACCCGGTGGGTGTGGCCGACGTGAAGGGCTATGCGGCCTGGGACGACGTCGTGCCGCTGAAGAACGAGCCGACGGACATCGGTACGCGTGGCGAGCCCAGCATGGACACCGTCGCGTCGCTGACGCCGGATCTGATCGTCGCGACCAGTGACCTGCCGGCGGCGGCGGTGAAGCAGCTGCGGAAGGTCGCTCCGGTGCTGACGCTCACCTCCGCGGACGGTACCGACCAGATCGGGCAGATGACGGAGAACCTGGATCTCATCGCGAAGGCGACGGGGACCACGGACCGGGCCGAGGCGCTGAAGAAGGACTTCGACGCCACGCTGGCCGATGCCGAGAAGCAGCTCGACGAAGCGGGTCTGGCGGGCCGGGAGTTCGCGTTCGCGGACGGGTACGTCGTCTCCAAGCAGGTCTCGATCCGCCCGTACACGAGCACGTCGCTCATCGGTGCGGTCAACGAGCGGATCGGGCTGAAGAACGCCTGGACGATGGAGGGTGACAAGGCGTACGGGCTTGCCACGACGGATGTCGAGGGGCTGTCGAAGCTCGGTGACGTGGAGTTCGCCTACATCGGCAACGAGAACGACGCGGCCAGCAACCCGTTCGGCAAGGAGCTCGAGGACAACGCGGTGTGGAAGGGCCTGCCGTTCGTGAAGCAGGGCAACGTGCACCGGCTGCCCGACGGTGTGTGGATGTTCGGCGGGCCGGACTCGATGAGCGCTTACGTCGACTCCGTCGTCGCCGCGCTGACGAAGTAGCACCATGGCCGTCACCGCAACGAGTGCCGCATCACGTCCGGCGAAGGGAGTCACGTCACGGACCGGGGCGGCCGCGGTGACGGCCGTGCTCGTGCTCCTGGTCGCGGTTCTCGCCGCCGTCGACATCACCCAGGGCACGGCCTCCGTCGGCCCGTCGGAGGTGTGGAAGGCGCTGTCCGGGCGCGCCGAGGAGGGTGACGCGTCGGTCCTCGTCGCGTCGCGGATGCCGCGGATGGTCGCCGGGCTGCTCGTGGGGGTCGCCCTGGGGATGGCGGGGGCCCTGTTGCAGCGGGTCAGCCGGAACGTGTTGGCCTCGCCCGACACGCTGGCGGTGAACGCGGGGTCGTACCTGGCGTTGGCGGTGGCGGCCGTCACGGGGGTGTCGCTGCCGTTCGCGGCCTCCTCCGGGGTGGCGTTCGTCGGCGGTGTCGCCACGGCGGCCGTCGTGCTCGGGTTGTCGGGGCTGGGTGCGGGGACGGTGCGGCTCGTGCTGGCGGGGACCGCGCTGGCGCTGGGGCTCGGGGCGGTGACCGACGGGTTGCTGTTGCTGTTCCCGCAGGAGACGCAGGGGCTGTACCAGTGGAACCAGGGCAGCATCGGGCAGAACGGGTTCGACGGTGTGGTGCAGCTGCTGCCGCTCGTCGTGGTGGCGCTGGCCGGGTTGCTCGTCGTGGCCGCGCGGGTCGACGCGTTGGGGCTCGGTGACGACGCGGCGACCGGTCTGGGCGTCGACGTCCGCACCACGCGGATCGTCTCGGTGGTGCTGGCGGCGATGCTGTCGGCGGCCGCGGTGACGCTGGCCGGGCCGGTGGGGTTCGTCGGGCTGTGTGCGCCGGCGCTCGTGCGGCCGCTGGCGAGGCGGTGCCGGCCGTTGCTGCGGGCCCGGGTCGGGGTGCCGTTCGCGGGTCTGGCGGGGGCGGCGCTGGTGCTGGGTGCGGACGTGCTGCTGCGGGCGGTGGTGCCGGCGGACCGGGCGGTCGAGGTGCCCACGGGGGTGGTGACGAGTCTCATCGGTGCGGTGTTCCTGGTGTCGATGGCGGTGCGGGTGCGGGACACCGGGCAGGCGGCCGCTCCGGACCGGCTGCGGATCCGCAGCCGGGCGGTGTTCGCCACCGTCCTCGGTGTGCTGGCGGCCGTCCTGGTCGGGGTGGTGGTCGCCGGGGTGCTGCTCGGGGACAGCAAGCTGCTGCTCGGGGATGTCGCGAACTGGGCGCAGGGGCGCGCGGGACAGGGTGTTTCGTTCGTCCTGGACACCCGCGTGCCGAGAGTGGTGGCGGCGCTCCTGGCGGGTGCGGCGCTGGCTCTGGCGGGCACGCTGGTGCAGGCGGTGACCCGTAATCCGCTGGCCGAGCCGGGGGTGATGGGTGTCTCCGGCGGGGCCGCACTCGGTGCGGTCGTGCTGGTGACGACGGTGCCGGTCGTGGGGTCCTGGAGCATCGCGGGGGCGGCCTTCGCGGGGGCAGCGGTGGCTGCGGTCGTCGTGTTCGGGCTGTCGGCGCGGGGCGGGTTCGAGCAGAACCGGCTCGTGCTCGTCGGGATCGGGTTCGCCACGGCGGCGACGGCGGTGATCAGCCTGTTGATCGTGCTGACCGACCCGTTCAACGCGACCAAGGCGATGACGTGGCTGTCGGGTTCGACCTACGGGCGGACGCTGCAGGACGCGATGCCGTTGCTCGCGGCACTGCTGCTGAGCGTCGGGGTGGCGCTGGTGCGGCGCAGGGACCTGGATCTGGTTTCGCTCGACGATCACACCCCACGCCTGCTGGGTCTGGATCTGACGCGGGCCCGGCTGGTGTTCCTGGTGCTGGCCGTACTGCTCAGCGGGAGCGCGGTCGCCGCGGCGGGATTGATCAGCTTCGTCGGTCTGGTGGCGCCGCACGCGGCCCGCGCTCTGGTGGGGCGCCGGCATGTGCGGGTGGTGCCGGTGGCGATGCTGCTGGGGGCGGTGCTGGTGGGGACGGCGGATGTCGTGGGCCGGACGGTGATCGCGCCGGCGCAGTTGGGTGCGGGGTTGATGACGGCGGTGATCGGTACGCCGTACTTCCTGTATCTGCTGGTGCGGAGCCGGCGGTAGGTCCGGCGGCGGCAGCCTCCGGTGATCGGAATGGCCTCGCTCGAACCGGTGTTGACGCCGGTCGGAGCGAGGCGGGCGGTCCGCACCCGCCGTGGACGAGGGAGGGGCGTTCGTGCCGGAGATGTCCGAGCCGTTGCGCAGTCTGGGGTTTCTGACGATCGGGTTGTTCGACGGGCGCGATCCGGGACCGGGGCACGAGTCCACGCTGCGGTTGATCGAGTTGGGTGAGCAGCTGGGGTTCGACAGTGCGTGGGTGCGTCACCGGCATCTGCAGTACGGGATCTCCTCGCCGGTGGCGGTGCTCGCGGCGGCGTCGCAGCGGACGCGCCGGATCCGGCTGGGGACGGCGGTGATCCCGCTGGGGTGGGAGAACCCGCTGCGGTTGGCGGAGGACCTGGCGACGGTGGACGTGCTGTCGGGGGGCCGGTTGGAGCCGGGGGTGAGTGTGGGTCCGCCGACGCACTTCGAGCAGGTGCGCGGGGCCCTGTACCCGGACACCGCCGAGGCCGAGGACTTCGGGTACGAGCGGGTGCGCCGGCTGCTGGACTTCGTGCGGGGCGTGCCCGCGACGGACTTCGGCGGCACGGAGGGGATCGAGGTGTTCTCCGAGCGGGTCCAGCCGCACTCCCCCGGGTTGGCGTCGCGCCTGTGGTACGGCGGGGCGAGCCTGCGGTCGGCACAGTGGGCGGGGGCCAACGGGATGAACTTCCTGACCAGCAGTGTGGTGAAAGCGGAGCGGTCGGAGGACTTCGGGGCGATCCAGCTGTCGCACGTGCGGGCCTTCCGTGACCGTCATCCCGACGGCGTCCGGGCGCGGGTGTCGCAGGGACTGGTGGTGGTCCCCACCGATTCGGCGTCGCGGGAGCAGCGGGCGCGGTACGAGGAGTACGCGCGGGGCAGGTCGGCGCGGACCGGGCGGCCGCAGGGGCAGGCGCGGTTGATGTTCGCGCCCGACCTGGTGGGGCCGTCCGCGCACATCGCGGAGCGGTTGTACGCGGACGCGGCGTTCCGGGAGGTGGACGAGGTGGCGTTCGCGCTGCCGTTCACGTTCGAGTACGACGACTACGTGCAGATCCTGACCGACATCGCGACGCTCCTGGGGCCGGCGCTGGGGTGGCGGCCGGGCGGGTCCGTCGTCCCATCCTGACAAGGGTCAGAGGCCCACGATGAGCTGGATGCAGACGATCTTCACGAGGATGGCGAGGGCGAAGAGGGTGGAGTAGCCGGCGTTGACGCGGCTGTCGGTGGCGCGGCCGTTGGCGTAGGCGAGGATCGCGGGGTTGCCGACGTAGCCGGCGAGCAGGCCCATGGTGCGTTCCCGGCTCTGGCCGAGGAGTCGGGCGACCAGGACCATCAGGGCGTAGCTGACGACGGCTCCCACGGCGAGGACGCACAGCAGTTTCAGGCCGAGGGCGGAGAACGCGTTCTGCCGGAAGGAGTAGCCGGAGGTCAGGCCGACGACGGCGAGGAAGAGCAGCAGGCCGATCTGCCGCAGGGTGAGGTTGGCCCGGGTGGGGAGCGTCCAGACCAGGGGTCCTGTGCGGCGGCGCCAGCCGAGGATCATGCCCATCACCAGCGGCCCGGCGCCGGTGCCGAGGGCGAGGGTGGTGCTGCCGAGGGTGAGGGAGGGGATGCCGATGAGGAAGCCGAGGGCGAGGCCGAGGCCGAGGCTGACGGCGCTGACCTCGCTGACCTTGGTCTCGGTGTCGCCGAGGTAGGCGCTGACGGCACCCGCCTGCTCCCGCGGCATGACGACCCTGAGCCGGTCGTCGAGCTGCAGGACGAGGTCGTCGTGGGCGAGCATGTCGAAGTCGCCGCGCCGGACCCGGCTGACGATGGCCCCGTAGCGCTCCTCGAGGCCGAGTTCGGCGACGCTGTGGCCGGCGAGGGCGGGATCGGTGAGCAGGATGCGGCGGTAGTCGACGGCGTGGCGGTCGTCGAGGAGGTCGCGGGCGGCGGGGACGCCGAGGTAGGCGGTGGCGGCCTGGAGGTCGTCCTTGCCGCCGACCAGCACGACCTGGTCGCCGGGGGCGAGCCGGTCGAGGGTGCGGGCGACGCGGGTCTCGGCGCCGGCGGGGCGGTGTTCGCTGGCGAGGACGCGTCGGGCGGTGACGCCGGGCACGTCGCTCCAGTGGGCGTCGCGGGTGACCTGGACCGTGTGGGTGACGAGTTTGGACGGGAGGCCGGAGTCGGGGTCGCGGCGGGCCTGCCAGGTGCGGCGGGCGGCGATCGCCGCGACGAACACGATGGTGATGACGACGGCCATCGGGTAGCCGATGGCGTACCCGACGGCCGGCTGGGCGGGGTCGTCGGAGGCGGCCTGGGCGGCGGCGAGGCCGGGGGTGGTGGTGCCGATGCCGGCGTAGCCGCCCGCGAGGTAGGGGCCGCTGATCCCGAAGCCCGCGTGGCCGACGACGCCGACGACGACGGCGGTCAGGGCGAGGGCGACGACCGCGCCGGCCATGACGGCGAGCTGGCCGCGCAGTTCACGGAAGAACGCAGGCCCGGACTCCAGGCCGACGGTGTAGACGTACAGGGCGAGGCCGAGGGCGGAGACGCCCGCGGGGACGGCGGGGCCGATGTCGGGGTCCAGTGCGCCGACGAGGAGGCCGACGAACAGCACGCCTGCCGCGCCGAGCTTGACCGGGCCGAACCTGACCATGCCGAGGAGTGCACCCACCGTGATCACGGCGAAGACGGTCACCCACGGGTTGTCTGCGAAGAACTGCCACACGGCCGGGCCCTTCCCCTGGTACGAAGCGCGTGCGCCTGTCCGGGCCCATGATCTTCCAGGTCGGGGAGGGCCGCCATTCGGGCCGCGGCGGGCCGGCGGCGATCAGCTCGCGGCGTAGGCGCCGCGCACGACGCTCTTGCCGGAGTGGTCCGGCTTGCCGTTGTAGGGCTGGTCGGAGACGTCGACGACCGAGTACTCGTCGAGGTCGACGTTGTCGGGCACGGGGAGGACCGCGTGGCCGTCGGGGCCGAGGACGCCCATGGAGATGAGCTTCTTGTGGTCGCGGTCCATGAGCCAGACCTCGAAGTAGCCGGAGGTCTTGGGCAGTCCGTCGACGGTGATGTCGAGTTTGCGCTGTCCGTCGGAGTCGCCGAGCCGGGCGGTGCCGAGGGCGGCGGGGACGAGGGGTTCGAGCTGCTGCGTGGGGCCGGCGACGGAGGAGGAGTCGTCGCGGTCGGCGAGCCGCCAGGTGAGGCCGCCGCCGATGGCGGCGCCGATGAGGGCGGCGCAGGCGGCGAGGGCGAGGGAGAGCCGCAGCGAGCGCCGGGAGGCGCGGGGGGCGCGGCCGGGGGCGGGCGGTTGCGGGGTGGGGTCGGTGGTGGGGGGCGGGGTGGATGAGTCGGGCCGCGGGCCGGGCTGCGGGGCCGTGGCGGCCGAGGGGCCGGGGTCAGCCGACGGGGTGGGGTCAGCCGACGGGGTGGGGTCAGCCGACGGGGTGGGGTCAGCCGACGGGGTGGGGTCGGCCGAAGGGCCGGGGTTGTCGTCGCGGCCGGAGGTCCGGTCCGGGGTGGGGTCGTCCTCGCGGCCGGTGGTCCGGTCAGGGGTGGGGTCTCCGGAGTCCTGCGGGTGGGTGGGGTCGGACAGGTCGAGTTCGGCGGCGATGCCGGCCCAGACGCTGGGCGGCGGCTGCAGGGGCAGGTCGGCGAGGGTGGCGGAGCGGGCCGCGCCGACGGCGCGCCGGAAGGCGAGCAGCTCGGCCGTGCACTCCGGGCAGCTCTCCACGTGGCGCTGGTCGGCGATCGGCGGTGCCTCGCCCAGGGCCATCAGGGCCAGGTACTCCTGATCAGTGTGCTGCACCGTCCACCTCCAGCCTGCGCCTGAGCTTCATGAGCCCGCGCCTCGTGTGCGTCTTGACCGTTCCCAGCGGCAGTCCGGTCCGCTCCGCGATCTGGGTCTGGGTGAGGTCTTCGAAGAAGGCCAGGCGCAGGACCTGTTGTTGCGGTTGCGGCAGTCCGGAGAGTTCGTCGAGGACCAGGAAGCGGTCGACGACGCCCTCTGCGGGTGATTCGTAGCCGATGTCCCCGTCGGTTTGGGCGGACATCACGGCTTCCACGTCCCGGCGGCGCCGTGAGCGCTGGGTGAGGGCGTCGGCGATCTTCCTGCGGGTGATGCCCATCAGCCAGGCCGGGAAGGAGCCGCGCTCGGGCGCGTACCCGGTGCGTCCGCGCCAGGCGCCGACGAAGACCTGCTGGGTGACGTCCTTGGCCTCGTCGGCGTCGCCGAGGGTGCGGTTCGCCACGGTGTAGATGAGTACACCCCAGCGCAGGTAGGCCTCATTGAGGCACGATTCGTCGCCCGTGGCGAATCCCTTGGCGACCTCTTCATCCGTGAGCGGCGGCACGGTGGACAGACTAGCCCGCAGGACCAGGGGCCCGCCCCACAGCATCGTCATCTCGCCTCCGGGACGGCCGTGACGACGAGGTTCTCCTGGTAGCCGCCCTTCTCCTTCAGGTAGGGGCCCGTGCAGGTGATCAGGGTGAGGACCGGGGAGCCGTCGCGGCGGAAGGGTCGGAGGTCGTCCAGGCTCTGCTTGGCGACGGTGCGGCGGGTGGTGATCCGGTAGTCGCGGGTGCTGCCGTCCACGGCCCGGACCTGGACCCGGTCGCCCTCGCGGACCTCGCGGAGCTTCGCGAGGACGCCGAGGCCCTGGGTCTGCGAGTCGACGTGGCCGACGATCACCGCGGAGCCGGCCTTCGCACCGGGTGCGGGGCCGAAGCGGTACCAGCCGACCTCGCGCGCGTCCTTCGGGACCTCTGCCTCGCCGTCCTTCGCCACTCCCACGGGCACGACCGGAGCCTCCACCCCGACGCGCGGGAGCGTGAGCCGCCGTGGGGCGGGGGCCGGGGATTCCGGTGCGGACGCGGGGGTGTCCGGGGCGGTGGTCGCCGGCCCCCCGGTGGGCGCGGTACGGCCCGGAGCGGAGTCGGCGGGGGCCGCGCCGAAGTCGGCCGGCGCCGACCCGTCCCCGGAGGCGAGGGCGTACGCGCTGACGCCGCCGAGGACCGCCAGTGCCACCGCCAGGCAGAGCCAGAGGAGGCCGCGCCTCGGCGGACGCCGGCGGGGAGGGGGTGGGGGCATCGGCGGCGTGCCTTTCGGGTGGAGGGTCCGGGCCCCTGGGGCGGGGCCGCGTCATGGACGCGGCTCCACCCCAGGGGCCTTCGAGGAGGAGGTCGGTCTACTTCTTCACCGCGTTCAGGCGCAGACCGGCGGCGACGACGGCGATCGCCGCGAGTCCGCCGGCGCCGTAGGCCCAGCCGGGCAGGCCGGCGCTGTTGGTGGCCGCCTCACCGGTCTCGCCGGCCGGGACGCCGCCCGGCGCGGAATGCAGGTCCTTGATGGTCTGCGTCTTGAGGGCGAGGTTGTCGTCCTCGGCGCTGCCCCACGCGTAGACGACGGTGTTGGTGCCCTCGGCGAGGTCGAGGTCGGCGGGGCCGATGGCGACGGTGTCGGTGCCGGCGAGGGTCACGTCGGCCTCGACGGTGCCCGCGGGCACCTCGCCCTTGTCCTCCTTGGGGTTCTCGAGCCCCTCGAAGACGGGCTCGCCGCCCGCGCGGACGTCGACGGCCGGGGCCGCGGCGACGTGGCGGACGGTGAGCCGGGCCTCGCCGGCCGGGACCTTGGAGACGTCGTTGACGAACGCGTTCAGCGCGGGCTTGCCGCTCGCGTCCAGGTGGGCGACGAGGGTGGCGTTGGCGCCCGCGGGGACGTCGACCTTCTTCTCGATGGCGGGGGTCCCGTCGGGGCCCTCGCCGTCCGCGAACACCTGGATGTCGTAGCTGCCGCCGGGGAGCTCGAGCGGGTCGGTGAGGGTGCCCGGCTCGAAGTTCGGCAGGAGCTCCTCGCCGTTGGCGTAGACGTCGACCGTGAGGCCCGGCACGCCGTGGAACACCGAGACGGTGGCCTCGTCGTCGCCTGGGGCGGCGAACGAGGGTCCTGCCGTGGACAGGCTCAGCGCGGCGATCGCTCCGAGGGTGAGGGCGGCGGCGGTGGGACGGGAGTTCATGGCCTGTTCCCTTCGACATGACCCCTGTCGGGGGTCTGTGAGGAGGCTTTCCGCGAGGGAGGGGCGCACGGTTTCATCTCGGCGCGCTTTTGTTCGCGGGGGGCGCGGTGACGGGGCGGGACGCGTCCGGCGGGCTCGGTCGGTCGCGGTTGCTGCCGGGACTACGGCAGGTCCGGGTCGAGGAGGCCGTCGTGGAGCAGTACGGCGGTGGGCAGGGTGCTGTGGCCGGTGGTCAGGGGTGCCGGGCCGCCGAGGGCCGGGGCGAGGCCGAGGGTCGCGGCGTCCGCCCGGGAGGCGCTGGCGGCGAGCATCGTCTCGGCCAGGGCCGCGGTGATGGCCGAGGACTGGCCGGAGCAGGTGCCCTGGGCGACGGTGACCTCCTTGCGCATGGGGGCGACGGCCGTCGTGGCGCTCTGGGGGACCGCGTCGGCGGCGTCCGCCTTCACGGTCACGGAGATGACGCATTCCGCGCTGCTGGTGGTGTCGGCCGCGGCGGACGGGGCGGACCACAGCAGTGCGGCGGCCGCCAGGGTGAGGGAACCGGTGATGCGGGCGGTAGGGGTGCGGGACATGTCGGCTCCTCGAGCAGGTGCGATCATCACTATGCGTCCACAAATGGTGACTTTGGGTGATTCGAGTATGGAATGAGCCGTTTCGGCTCGCCAACCGTGGGCGCACCACGTCACAGGGACGGCATCCCGGTGGGGATGCCGTCCCTGTGACGTGCGGGGTGTGCGGGTCAGCGCTGCGGGCCGCCGCGCTCGGGGCCCTGGCCCTTGCCGCGGGTGGGGTCGACGCCGCGCGTGGTGTCCTTGCCGCGGGTCTTCTCCGTGCCGTCCGCGAACTCGATCTGCTCCTTGCGGACCTCGGCGGAGACCTCCTGCTGCTCGGTGACCTTGCTGGTCTCCAGGCGCACTCGCTCGACGGGGACGCTCTCCTTGCGGACGGTGGCCCGCTCGGCGTGCAGGGTGACCTCGACGTCCTGTTCACCGATCTCGGCCTGGCCGACCGACTTCTCGCCCGGCTGGAGCGGCTCGCGCACCAGACGGACCTCCTCGTGGGAGACCGGCACGGTCTTGGTGACGTTCTCCGTCACGACGTACTTGTGGACGCGGGCCTTGCCGCTCTCGAACTCCTCGGTGCCGACGTGGAGCTGCTCCTCGGAGCGCACCAGCTCGTCCTTGCGGTTCGGGTCCGCGGCGCTCCGGCCGCTCATCGCGGCGGCGCCGGCGCCCGCACCGGCCAGCGGCCGGTCGGTGGCGGCGGTGTCGCGGTGCTTGCCGTGGCCGGCGGTGGGGTCGGCGGCGGGCATCGGGCGGGCGTTGCCCGGGGTGCCGGCGGCGCCGGTTCCGGCTGCGGCCGCGGCGGCCGTGCCGGTCGCGGTGCGGCCGTCGGCGCCGGTGGTTCCCGCGTTGCCGGCGGTGCCCTGGCCGAGCGTGCCGGCCGAGCGGTCCGTCATGCCGTAATGGCGGTAGAGCTCCTCCTCCTCGGCGACCGAGAGGTGGGCGTCCGCGTCGACCTTGGGGGCGTCCTTGACGCTGTCCTTGGTGTGCGTGACGTGCAGGTCCGTGCCCACGCGCCGGGCCCCGGCGAGCGGTACGAAGCTCTCCTTCATCCCGAACAGCCCGGTCTTGACGGTGATCCAGTCCGGCTTGCCGGTGGCGTCGTCGACGTAGACCCGGCCGACGCTGCCGACCTTCTCCCCGTCGCTGTCGTAGACCGTCAGGCCGTCGAGCTGTTCGGAATCCATGAAACCGTCAGCGGCTCCCATGTCAGATTCCTCCTCGTCCGGGCGCGCCCTGTGGATGGGTCCAGCAGGTGGAGCTCGCCCGCTGTCCATCCGGCCGCACGGCGCGAGCGGCCGCAATCCGCGATCTCGGGGGTGCGCGCGGCCTTCGAGGGCCGTTTCTCGGCGTGGTGCGGCCGTTTCGGGCCCTCTGGGACGGCGGCGGGATGTAGGCCGTTCGGGTGACGCCCGGTCGTCGCGTGCGGCGTGCGACACGCCGTCACGGGGCGAGTCGGGCCCGGACGGCGCGGCGGTCGACAAAGCCGAGGCGAGGCCGACGACGGTCGGGGCCACCGCCGCACGGTGCCGTAGGGGTTGCGGGGCGCGCGGGGCGGGGTGGAACGCGTCGACCGGCCGCCCGGGTGAGGGGGCGGCCGGTCGATGGCGGCGGGGTGTCAGCGGCGGTCGTCGGTGGCGTCGATGTCCGGGAGGGGGTCGTCGTCGATGACGTGGACGGCGGCCTCCTCGGCGCTGGCCGCGCCGCCGTCGATGCCCTCGTCGCGGGCGATCATCTCCTTGACGGTGTCGCCGTGGGTGCCCTCGTCGGGGGCGGTGAGGCGGCCCGCGCGTTCCCCGCCGACCTCGTCGTCGAGGGGTTCGCCCTCGCCGGCGGGGAGGTCGCCGACCCCGTCGCCGTCGGGGGCGGTCGCGTCGGGGACCTCCTGGGCGAGGCGGGTGTCGAGGCTCTCGCCCTCGTGCTGCTCGGCGGCGGTGGTGCCGTACTTGGTGACGCCCAGCGGCTTCTCGGGCGGGGAGTAGCCCTCGTCGAGCATCTCGTCGTAGTCGCGTTCGTCGACGGCGTTCTGGAGGTCGATCGGCCCGTCCGCCTGCTGGTCGTCCGGATCGCCCGGCTGGTACACCTCGTCGCCCATGTCCTGGCTGCTCACGGGAACCTCCTGGAGTCGCTTTCACCGGCTGCCGTGGGCAGCGGCCCGTTCAGTCACAGGTCTGTCCCCCGACGCGCGGGTCATGCCTGATCGGCGACGAGCCGTTCTCCGTCGCCGTGCCCGCGATCCGCCCGGGGGACCTCGCAAGAATGATGGGACGCGGCAGGGGCTGGCGCGACCTCATCGGCCCGTGGAACCGGGCCCCGGGCAGGACGGCCGACGAGGCTCTGGAGCTGCTGGACGCGGCGACGGCACGGGCCCGCCACGCCGGCGAA
>NZ_JBHWZH010000134.1:0-15554 GCF_042728285.1 Streptomyces sp. NPDC060194
TCCGTCATGTGAGCCGGCCGGCCGGACGGCGCCCCCGCGCGGGGTGTGGGCGCCGCCGGCCGTCGAGCGGCCGGGTCAGCTGGCCGAGGCGCTCGGGGAGCCCGCCGGCGGCATCAGCACGGTGTCGATGAGCTGCACCTTGGCGTTGGCCGTCTGGACGTTCCCGCAGACGATGTTCGCGGAGTCGTTGACCTTGAACTTCATGTCCGAGCCCGAGGTCGTCAGCTTGCTCTTCTCCAGGGTGGTGAAGGAGCCGTCCTCCAGCTGGTCGGGCTGGATGGTCTCGCCCACGACGTGGTAGGTGAGCACCTTGGTCAGCTGGTCCTTGTCGGCGAGCAGCTTGTCCAGGTCCTCCTTCGGGATCTTCTTGAAGGCGTCGTTGGTCGGCGCGAAGACGGTGATGTCCTCCGCGTCGTTCAGCGTGTCGACCAGGCCGGCCGCCTTGACCGCGGCGACCAGGGTGGTCAGCTCGGGGTTGTTGGACGCGGCGGTCGCGACCGGGTCGTCGGCCATGCCCTCGGCGGAGCCCTCGCCGCTCTTGGGCAGCGACGCGCAGGCGTCACCGAAGGGCTTGTCCATCATGTCGCCGGAGGCGGACGCCGACATCGACGGGCTGCTGTCCGCGTCGGGGGCGCCGGCCGAGGGCGAGGAGGCCTCGTTGGCGCTGCTGCTGCCGCTGTCGTCCGAACACGCGGCGAGCGAGAACGGCAGGACCGCGGCGGCGGCCACGGCGACGGCGGTGCGGCGGAAACGAAGGGCGTTCATGACTCTCTCCTTGGTTGGTGCTGGGCGGTGCGATACGGGTTTCGCGGCACACGGCCCGGGGGGCCGTCGACGCGGTTCACAGAGGTTCTTGGGGGCGGTGGTGCGGCTCACGGCACGGTGACCACCACCGAGTGCCAGCCGGTCGCCCCGTCGGGGACGGTGTCGACCCGCTCGTCGGTCTGGGTCTCCCCCGTGCGGTCCGTGGCGCGGACCTCGAGCCGGTGCCGGCCCGGGGTCGCGGGCCACTCCCACACCCACTGGCGCCAGGTGTCGATCCCGGCCTCGTCGCCGAGGCGGGCCTGCTGCCAGGGGCCCTCGTCGACCCGCACCTCCACCCGCGCGATGCCGCGGTGCTGCGCCCAGGCCACCCCGGCGACGGGGACGGTGCCCGCCTTCTGGGAGGACAGGGGGCGCGGGGTGTCGATGCGGGACATGGTCTTGATGGGGGCCTCGCGCGACCACTTCCGCCGTACCCAGTACGCGTCGTAGTCGTCGAAGTTCGTGAGGTCGATGTCCTTGATCCACTTGCAGGCGGACACGTAGCCGTAGAGGCCGGGGACGATCATCCGGACGGGGAAGCCGTGGTCGAAGGGGAGCGGCTCGCCGTTCATGCCGAGGGCGAGGAGCGCGTCGCGTCCGTCGAGCACGGTCTCCACCGGGGTGCCGATGGTCATGCCGTCGACCGATCGGGAGACCAGCTGGTCGGCGGGGCCGCCCTCGGAGGGGGCGCGCACGCCGGCCTCGCGCAGGACGTCGGCCAGGCGGACGCCGATCCAGCGGGCGTTGCCCACATACGGTCCGCCGACCTCGTTGGAGACGCAGGTCATCGTGATGTCGCGCTCGACCAGCTCGCGTCCGAGGAGGTCCTGGAAGCTCAGCTCCAGCTCGTTCTGCACGCCCTTGCCGTGGATGCGCAGCCGCCAGGTGTCGGCGTTCACGCGGGGCACGACCAGGGCGGTGTCGACCCGGTAGAAGTCGCGGTTGGCGGTGGTGAAGGAGGCGACGTCGCGGATGCCGAGATCGGCGCCCTTGGGGATCGGCCTGGCCGTGGAGCGGGGCGCGGGGATCCGGACGGAGCCGCGGGTGGCCCTGGCCTCGGCCGCGCCCGAGCCGGCCAGCTTCCGGCCCAGCGCGCCCGCACCGGCCGAGGCGGCCACCGCGGCGGTCGCGGCGATGACGAAGCCGCGCCGGTTGAAGCCGCCGGGCGACGGGCCGTCCCCGAGGTACAGCGTGGGGGCTCCGGTGGCCTCCTGCGGGGCCGGAGAGGTCCGGGGGGCCGTCTCGTCGGTGGTGGACGCGGGGGCCGCCTCGGCGGGGCCCGTGGGCCCCTCGTCGGCGGCCGCCCGCGTCGCGCCGACGCCGGTCCCTCGCTCCTCCCCGGCGTCGGCTCCCCGCTCACCGCGACCGTCCGCCCCCGCGCTCGCAGAGGACGATCGAGGGCGGGAAGTCAGGAACCCCGCGAGGACGTACAGCACGCCGGCCGCCACCAGGCCGCCCACGACGGACGGGACCACGTCGGAGGCGCGGCTCTCGGGCCGGCTCAGTGCCGCCACCGCGCCGACGGCCCCGAAGACGAGTGCGGCGGCCGCGCCGGCCTTGCGGTGGCGCAGGGCGAGGAGCCCGATCAGCATCGCGAAGGCGGCGAGCAGCGCCAGGATGCCGAGTTGGAGGACCAGTTTGTCGTTGGTCCCGAAGTTCCGGATCGCGAAGTCCTTCACCGGGGCGGGAGTGCGGTCGATGACCGCCCCGCCGATCGCGGTGACGGGCCCGGCCTCGGGACGCACGGCGCCGGCGGCGAGCTCCGCGGTGCACAGGGCGGCGAAGGCGGCGATCAGTCCGCTCAGCGCGCCCAGGCATCCGCGCAGTACGCGCGCGCCTCGCGATGGGGTCGTCCGGTTTCCGGTCACGTATGAGATTCGCCGCCCAGCGGCATTCGGATGGGTGCCGGAGTGGACTTTCACCTGATCGGATGGAATTGACGCTGCCACCAATCCGGCGGCGAAGTCGCTACGAATACCGTCCGGGCGCAAACTGCGCACGCGAATTCGGGTGGCGTTCGGACGAGCGGCGGACATGCGGAAGGGCCCGCCCGATGGGCGGACCCTTCGCCGACCCGGGTCGCGGGACTCTCAGGCCGCGGAGATGTCCATCAGCGCCAGCGGCTCGGTCGTCGGCTGCTCCGAGCCCCCGGCGGGCTCGATGGTGACACCGACCCCGGTGGCCTCGCCGACGTCGCCGGCGAGCAGGAACGACTCGGTGCCCTGCCGGGACGGCATGACGCCCGCCGACCGCATCGCGTCGCCGTCCTTGTACCAGAGCTGGTAGACCTTCCCGTCCGGCAGGCTCGGCATCCCGGAGGCCACGTAGACCGCCCGGTCGAGGCTGCGGGAGACGACCACCGTGCCGTCGGCGCCGTCGGAGAGCTTCGCGCTCGTCGTGCGCGCGTCGGGCGCGGCGAGCACCTGGGCGAGCTGCTCGGACTGCCGGGTGGCGTCCTGGGCCTGCTCCTGGGCGTCCTCGGCCCGCTGGTGCTGCCAGCCCGCGACGCCGCCGAAGGCGACCGCCGCCGCCACGCAGGCCGCCAGGGCGAACCGCTGGAGCCGTCTGCCGCGTCCGGCGGCCCCGTCGGCCCCGCGCTCCACCGCGGGCGTGTGCGGCGGCTCCTGACGGACCGTGGCGATCCTGCGCAGCACCTCCTGCTTCGTCGCGGGGGTGGGCCTCACGGCGACGGCGCCGGCCAGCCGGGCCGCCGTCTCGGTCAGTTCGCGGACCTCCTGGGAGCAGGCCTCGCACGCGCGCAGGTGCCGCTCGAAGCCCACGCGCTCGTCGGAGTCCAGCGCGTCCAGGGCGTACGCACCGGTCAGGGTGTGCAGGTCGGCGGTGGTCACGAGGTCACCCCCAGGCAGTCGCGCATCCGGATGAGACCGTCGCGCAGGCGGGTCTTGACGGTTCCCAGGGGGACGGCGAGCAGCTCGCCGACCTCCCGGTAGGTGAGGCCCCGGTAGTAGGCCAGGGTCACGGACTGCCGCTGGAGCTCGGTGAGCGTGCGCAGGCAGCGGCGCACCTGTTCGCGTTCGAGGCTCGCCTCGACCTGCTCGGTCACCTCGTCGTAGGCCGGGGTGTGCTCCAGGAGCGCGGCCCGCTGCTCGCGGTCGGAGGACGCCTGCGCGGAGCGGACCCGGTCCACCGCACGGCGGTGGGCCAGCGTGAGCACCCAGTTCATGACGCCGCCCCGCTCGGGGCGGTAGCGCGCCGCCGTCCGCCAGACCTCGACGAACACCTCCTGGGCGACCTCCTCGGACTGGGCGGGATCCCGCAGCACGCTGCGCACCAGACCGAGCACCGGGGAGCACACGACATCGTAGAGGGACGCGAAGGCGTCCTGGTCGCCCTTGGCGACCTCGCCGATCAGCGCCGGCAGATCGGGCCCCGGGGAGGGCACTCCGCTGATGTGCACCACTTCTCTCACGCGGTGAGCCTCCTGCACGTGCTGCGTCCGGAAAACGGGAATCTATGGACGTGATTCGGAGCGGGTGGGGCCGGGGATTGGTCCGGTCCCGTCGTCCACCAGGGACCGTATCGACGAGGCCGCTTTTGGGGACCGCGTTCGGGGAGGCCGCTCCTGGAGAGCGTTCTGATGAGGCCGCTCCTAGGGAGCGTTCCGGTGACGCCGCTATTGGCGGGCCTCGCGCCGCACCGCGTCCTCGGCGTCCCGATGCTCCGCGCCCTCGACCGCCTGCCGGTCGGCCTCCAGGGTCTTCGCAGCGCCCGCGATGTTCTGCGCCATCCCGCCGAACACGAACGCGTGGAACGGGGCCACGCTCCACCAGTAGGCGTGCCCCCACAGGCCCCGCGGGTGGAAGAGCGCGCGCTGCCGGTAGACGGTGCGCCCCTGGCGGTCCTCGCCGACGTACATCTCCAGCCAGGCGAGCCCGGGGACCCTCATCTCGGCGCGCAGCCGCAGCAGCCGGCCGCGGTCGATCTCCTCGACCCGCCAGAAGTCCAGGGAGTCGCCGACCCGCAGCCGTTTGGCGTCCCGCCGGCCGCGGCGCAGCCCCACTCCGCCGACCAGCCGGTCGAGCCAGCCGCGGACCACCCAGGCGAGCGGGAACGAGTACCACCCGTTCTCCCCGCCGATGCCCTCGACGACCTGCCAGAGCGAGTCCTTGGAGGCCTCGACCCGGCGCGCCCTGCGGTCGGTGTACAGGCTGCCGCCCGCCCACTGGGGGTCCGTGGGCAGCGGGTCGCTGGGCGCGCCCGCCGTCGACGCGGAGGACCAGCGGGTGATGACCTCGGCGTCCCTGATCCGCCGCAGGGCGAGCGTCAGGGACTCCACGAAGGGCATCGGCGTGCCGGGCGGGTCCGCGACGTAGCGCGCGATGTCGTGCTCGTCGCACACCACCTCATGGCGCAGGGACTCCACGAGAGGGCGGGCGATCGACCGGGGGACCGGGGTCACCAGGTTCACCCAGTGGCTGGAGAGGTTCGGCGTCAGGATCGGCACCGGGACGACGACCCGGCGGCGCAGGCCGGCGACCGCCGCGTAGTGCTGCATCATGTCCAGGTACGTCATGACGTCGGGGCCGCCGATGTCGAACGCCCGGTTGACGTCCTCGGGCATGCCGGCGGAGCCCACCAGGTAGCGCAGCACGTCCCGGACGGCGATCGGCTGGATCCGGGTGTGGACCCAGCTCGGGGTCACCATGACCGGCAGCCGCTCGGTCAGGTAGCGCAGCATCTCGAAGGACGCCGATCCGGAGCCGATGATGACCGCCGCCCTCAGGTAGACGGTCGGCACACCGCTGTCCAGGAGGATGCGCCCCACCTCGTGGCGGGAGCGCAGGTGCGGAGACAGCTCGTCCTCGGGGACGCCGGTCGGCGTCAGCCCGCCCAGGTAGACGATCCGCTTCACACCGGCGGCCCGCGCCTGCTCGCCGAAGGTCCGCGCGGCCTCGCGGTCGGTGTCCTCGAAGGTCCGGCCCGTCCCCAGGGCGTGCACCAGGTAGTACGCGACGTCGACGCCCTTCATCGCCTCCGCGAGCGAGCCGGCGTCCGTGACGTCGCCCTTGACGATCTCCGCGTCGGGCCGCCAGGGATGGTCGCGGAGCTTCTCCGGCGTGCGGGCCAGGCACCGCACCCGGTGCCCGGCCGCGAGCAGCTCGGGGACGAGCCGTCCCCCGATGTACCCGGTCGCGCCGGTCACCAGGCACTGCGATCGTTCCTCGGTCATGACGCTCCTCTGCCCGGAAGTGCCGTCGGCTGTCGTCGTTCTGCGGTCGTACTTCTACGGTGCGCGGTCGCGGCGCATCCTGCGCGCGGGGGTGCGGTCGTGTGGTGCGGTTCCGCGGTCCTGTCCAGTGCTTCCGCCCCGACCGGTCGCCCGGATGCCGATCCCGGGAGGGCGGTGCCGAAGGACCCCTCTCGAACATCAGCGCGCCACCTACTAGCCTCCCGACCATGGCGAACGGTCAGTGGTACCCCCCTGAGTGGCCCGCACGCATCCGCGCCCTGGCGGACGGCAGCCTGACCCCCGTCCCGCCGCGGCGGGCGGCGACCGTGATGCTGCTGCGGGACGGCGGCGCGGCCGGCCCGGCCGTCCACCTGCTGCGCAGGCGCACCGCCATGGCCTTCGCCGGCGGCGCGTACGCCTACCCCGGGGGCGGCGTCGACCCGCGGGACGCCGACCCCGCGCCCGCGGTGCGCTGGGCGGGGCCCTCCAGGGCCGCCTGGGCGGCCCGGCTGGGGGTGGACGGGCCGACGGCCCAGGCGATCGTCTGCGCGGCCGTCAGGGAGACCTTCGAGGAGTCCGGCGTGCTCCTCGCGGGCCCCGACCCGCACACGGTCGTCGGCGACACGACCGGGGACGACTGGGAGGCCGACCGCGCGGCGCTCGTGGCACGCGAGCAGACCTTCGCCGAGTTCCTCGGCCGGCGGGGTCTCGTCCTGCGCGGTGACCTCCTCGCGGCCTGGACCCGATGGATCACCCCGGAGTTCGAACCGAAGCGCTACGACACGTGGTTCTTCGTCGCCGCCCTGCCCGCGGGACAGCGCACCCGCAACGCCTCCACGGAGGCCGACCGCACAGTCTGGGCGCGCCCGGAGGACGCCGTCGCCGGCTACGAGCGGGGCGAGTACCTTATGATGCCGCCCACCGTCGCGACGCTGCGGCAGCTGCTGCCGTACGCCTCCGCCGCCGAGGTGCTCGCCGCGGCGGCAAACCGCGACCTGACGCCGGTCCTGGCCCGGGCCCGGATCACGGACGGCGGCGAGGTGGTGCTCAGCTGGCCGGGGCACGAGGAGTTCACGAAGCGGATCGCCGCGGACGCCGGCGTCACCCGTCCGGACCCGGCGGAACCCGCCTCCCAGGAGCCCGTTCCCGCCGATCCCGCGTCCGCGGGGCGCACCCCCTCTGACCCGAAGGACCCCGCATGACCGACGCCGCCCTGCTCCCCGGCCAGCCGCGCGGCGGCGTCGTCGGGGGACCGGCCACCGCCCGCGCGGTCAACGTCCTCGCGCCGAACCCGTCCGCGATGACCCTGGACGGCACCAACACCTGGATCGTTGCCGAACCCGGTTCGGACCTCGCCGTCGTCGTCGACCCCGGGCCGCTCGACGAGGCGCATCTGCGCGCGGTGGTCGACACCGCCGCGCGCGCCGGCCGCCGGATCGCGCTCACCCTGCTCACCCACGGGCACCCCGACCACGCCGAGGGCGCGGCCCGGTTCGCCGAGCTGACCCGGACGAAGGTGCGCGCCCTTGACCCCGCGCTGCGGCTCGGCGACGAGGGGCTCGCCGCCGGCGACGTGGTGACCACCGGCGGTCTCGAGCTGCGGGTGGTGCCCACTCCCGGGCACACCTCGGACTCGCTCTCCTTCCACCTGCCGGCCGACGGCGCGGTCCTCACCGGGGACACCGTCCTGGGCCGCGGCACGACGCTCGTGGCGCACCCGGACGGCCGGCTGGGCGACTACCTGGACTCGTTGCGGCGGCTGCGCTCCCTGACGGTCGACGACGGCGTGCACACGGTGCTCCCGGGGCACGGCCCCGTCCTGGACGACGCCCAGGGCGCGGTCGAGTTCTACCTCGCCCACCGGGCGAGCCGCCTGGCGCAGGTCGAGACCGCCGTCGAGAACGGCCACCGGACGTCCTGCGCGGTCGTCGAGCACGTCTACGCGGACGTCGACCGCTCGCTGTGGCCGGCGGCCGAGCTGTCGGTTCGCGCGCAGTTGGACTACCTCACCGAGCACGGGCTCATCGGAAGGGGCCCTGACGGGCTCTAGGAGATCGCGTCTCGGCCTCGGGGCATCGCGACACGGCTTCTGACGCATCGCGTCCGGGCCGCCCGGAACAGCGTGTTCAGGATGCCGGAACGCGCCGAGGGGCCCCGCCGGTCGGTCGACGGGGCCCCTCGGACATGTTCCAGTGTCGCTCAGCGCGAGCGCTTAGCCAGCCGCTCGACGTCCAGCAGGATGACCGCGCGGGCCTCCAGGCGGAGCCAGCCGCGGCCCGCGAAGTCCGCGAGCGCCTTGTTGACCGTCTCGCGGGAGGCGCCGACGAGCTGCGCCAGCTCCTCCTGGGTCAGGTCGTGCACCACGTGGATGCCCTCCTCGGACTGCACGCCGAAGCGGCGCGACAGGTCGAGGAGCGCACGCGCCACCCGGCCGGGCACGTCGGAGAAGACCAGGTCGGACATCTGGTCGTTGGTCTTGCGGAGCCGCCGGGCGACCGCGCGGAGCAGCGCCGTGGCGACCTCCGGGCGGACGTTCAGCCAGGGCTGCAGGTCGCCGTGGCCGAGACCGAGCAGCTTCACCTCGGTCAGCGCGGTGGCGGTGGCGGTGCGCGGGCCGGGGTCGAACAGCGACAGCTCGCCGATCAGCTCGCCGGGGCCGAGGACGGCCAGCATGTTCTCGCGACCGTCGGGGGAGGTGCGGTGCAGCTTCACCTTGCCCTCGGTCACGACGTAGAGGCGGTCTCCGGGGTCGCCCTCGTGGAAGAGGGCGTCACCGCGTGCGAGGGTCACCTCTCCCATCGAGGCGCGGAGCTCCGCGGCCTGGTCGTCATCGAGGCCCGCGAAGAGCGGGGCCCGCCGCAGAACGTCGTCCACGTGTTCTCTCCTTGTCGACCTGCTCACGAGGGCTTGAGGTCCCATGATGCCGGACGCTTCAAACAGTGCGATCAATCACAAGGATGCCGGACATGCGCCCGGCACCGTGCGGCAGGGGGCCGATTGGCCCCCCGCGCGGTCCCTCTTCCCCGGCAGGCCGGGTGAATGTCAGTGCAGGGGCCTAGGGTTGTGAGGTGTCCTACACGCCGGGGAAGGCGAGGGGCAAGAGGGCCGGAAGAGTGACCCACGGCGACGGTTCAGCCGTGGGCGAACAGGCGTCCGTATCGCGGCGGGCGGCGGAGAGGGAGCCTGTGGAGAACGTGCCCAGTCGAAGCACGGCCGGCGGCAAGGCGGCGGCGAAGAACGCGGCGCCGGCGAAGAAAGCACCTGCGGGGAAGAGGGCGCCCGCGGCGAAGAAGGCCGCACCCGCTGGTAAGGCTGCGGCACCCGACGGGAAGGCCGCTCCCGCGAAGAAGGCGCCCGCGGCGAAGAGGACCGCCCCCGCGCGGAAGGCGACCGCCGAGAAGGCGGCCCCGAAGAGCGTCGCCCCGAAGAGCGCCGCCAAGTCGGCGACCGTCCGCCCCGCCAAACCCGAGACCCGCCTCGGCATGATCCGCCGCGCCCGCCGGATCGACCGCGAGCTCGCCGAGGTCTACCCCTACGCCCACCCGGAACTGGACTTCGAGGACCCCTTCCAGCTCCTGGTCGCCACCGTCCTCTCCGCGCAGACCACCGACCTGCGGGTGAACCAGACGACCCCCGCGCTGTTCGCGAAGTACCCCACGCCCGAGGACCTGGCCGCCGCCGTGCCCGAGGAGGTCGAGGAGCTGATCCGGCCCACCGGCTTCTTCCGCGCGAAGACCCGGTCGATCCTGGGCCTGGCCACCGCGCTGCGGGACGACTTCGACGGCGCGGTGCCCGGCCGCCTGGAGGACCTGGTGAAGCTGCCGGGCGTCGGCCGCAAGACGGCGAACGTCGTCCTGGGCAACGCGTTCGGCGTCCCCGGCATCACCGTCGACACGCACTTCGCCCGCCTGGTGCACCGCTGGCGGTGGACCGAGGAGACCGACCCGGTGAAGATCGAGGCCGCTGTCGCCGCGATCTTCCCCAAGTCCGAGTGGACGATGCTCTCCCACCGGACGATCTTCCACGGCCGCCGCATGTGCCACGCCCGCAAGCCCGCCTGCGGCGTCTGCCCGATCGCCCCCCTCTGCCCGTCCTACGGCGAGGGGGAGACGGACCCCGCCAGGGCCGCGAAGCTGCTGAAGTACGAGAAGGGCGGCTCCCCGGGCCAGCGGCTCAAGCCCCCGCAGGGCTATCTGGACACCGGCGGGATCGCCGCGCCCCCGGCCCCCGCGGGCTGAGGATGCGCGCCGCCACCCGCCCCCAGCCACCGCGTCCACGGCCCCGCGGCGACGGGCGTCCGGCCGCGGAAACGATCCCTCTCCACCGGACGGGCGATCGAAGGAACGATCCACGGGGGTCCGGGCGTTGGCCGCAGAGGGAACGGGGGTCGCTGTGACACACCTCAGCAGCACGAGCGGGACGAACGGACCGGGCACGGCGTACGGCGCGGGCCCGAGCGGCGGGACGAGCGGTCCGGGGCCGGGAGCCGCGCCGCCCCCCGTCGCCGTCACGACCGCCGGTCTGCCGTCCTGGATCACCCCGGTCGCGGACGCCGCCGCCCGCGTCGAGCCGTCCCAGATGAGCCGCTTCCTGCCGCCCGAGGACGGTGCGGGCCGTCAGTCGGCGGTGCTGATCCTCTTCGGCGAGGGCCGCTCCGCCGCCGACGGCGGGCTCGGCCCGGAGCTGCTCCTCATGGAGCGCGCCGGCTCCCTGCGCTCGCACGCCGGACAGCCCTGCTTCCCCGGCGGCGCCCTCGACCCCGAGGACGGCGACCCGCGCACCCACGGCCCCGTCCGGGCCGCCCTGCGCGAGGCCGAGGAGGAGACCGGCCTCGACCCGGCCGGCGTCCAGGTCTTCGGCGTGCTGCCCCGGCTCTACATCCCGGTGAGCGGATTCGTCGTCACTCCCGTACTGGGATGGTGGCGGGAGCCGAGCCCGGTGCGGGTCGTGGACCCGGCGGAGACGGCGAGCGTCTTCACCGTGCCCGTGGCCCACCTCGCCGACCCCGCCCACCGGGTGACCGCCGTGCATCCGCGCGGCTTCCGGGGCCCGGCCTTCCTGGTCGGCCAGGCGCTCGTGTGGGGGTTCACCGCGGGGGTCCTGGACCGGATCCTGCACTTCGCCGGATGGGAGAGGCCCTGGGACCGCGACCGCACCGTCCCGCTCGACTGGCATGCATGACAGGGTGACCGGTGTGCCGCATCCCTCGGGGCCGACACCGGCGGTGGAGACCGCCGGCCCCGTATTCCCAGGCCGGGCGACCGTGACCGGCGACGACAAGCGAGGCTTCTGACGGTGAACGTGCTGGACATCCTTCTGCTGGTCGCTGCCGTGTGGTTCGCGGTGGTCGGCTACCGCCAGGGCTTCGTCGTCGGCGTCCTGTCCGTCATCGGCTTCATCGGCGGCGGCCTGCTCGCGGTCTCGCTGCTGCCCGTCATCTGGGACGCGGCGACGGACAATGCCGAGGTGGGGACCACGGCCGCCGTCGTCGCGGTGGTCGCCGTCATCCTCTGCGCCTCCGTCGGGCAGGCCTTCACCACCCACCTGGGCAACAAGCTCCGCCGCCACATCACCTGGTCGCCGGCCCGCGCCCTCGACGCCACGGGCGGCGCGCTCGTCAACGTCCTCGCGATGCTCCTGGTCGCCTGGCTGCTCGGCTCCCTGCTCGCCGGCACCACCATGCCCACCGTCGGCAAGGAGGTCCGCGGTTCGAAGATCCTGGTCGGGGTCGACCGGGTGCTGCCGAACCAGGCGTCCACCTGGTTCACGGACTTCTCCTCCGTCCTCGCCCGCAACGGCTTCCCGCAGGTCTTCAGCCCCTTCGCGAACGAGCCGATCACCGAGGTCGAGCCGCCCGACAAGGCCCTGCTGACCAGCCCGGTCGCCGAGCGCGCCCAGCGCTCCATCGTCAAGGTGCTCGGCACCGCCGAGAGCTGCTCCAAGGTCCTCGAAGGCACCGGCTTCGTCTTCGGCGAGCGCCGCGTGATGACCAACGCGCACGTGGTCGGCGGCGTCGAGGAGCCGACCGTCCAGATCGGGGGCGAGGGCCGCCGCCTCGACGCCACGGTGGTGCTCTACGACTGGCAGCGCGACATCGCCGTCCTGGACGTGCCCGACCTCGACGCCCCCGCCCTGCAGTTCACCGAGCAGGACGCCCGGTCCGGCGACAACGCGATCGTCGCCGGCTTCCCCGAGAACGGCGCCTACGACGTCCGCGCGGCCCGCGTCCGCGGCCGGCTCAACGCCAACGGCCCCGACATCTACCACCGCGGCACGGTCCGCCGCGACGTCTACTCCCTGTACGCGATGGTCCGGCAGGGCAACTCCGGCGGCCCGCTCCTCACCCCCGACGGCAAGGTCAGCGGCGTCATCTTCGCCAAGTCGCTCGACAACCCCGACACCGGCTACGCGCTGACCGTCGACGAGATCCGCGAGGACATCGCCCGCGGCCGGGCAGCCGACCAGCAGGTCGACAGCCAGGGCTGCGCGCTCTAGGCGCCCGAGGAGCGAGGACGCATGAACACCGCAGGCACCCGTCTCACGATCCTCGGCGGCGGCGGCTTCCGCGTCCCGCTGGTCTACGGCGCGCTCCTCGGCGACCGGGCCGAGGGCCGCGTCACCCACGTCACGCTGCACGACACCGACGAACGCCGGCTGCGGGCGGTCGCCGGGGTGCTGTCCGAGCAGGCCGCCGGCCGCCCCGACGCGCCCGAGGTCGCCGTCACCACCGACCTGGACCTGGCCGTCACCGGCGCCGACTTCGTGTTCTCCGCGGTCCGCGTCGGCGGCCTCGCGGGCCGGGCCGCCGACGAGCGGATCGCGCTCGCCGAGGGCGTCCTCGGCCAGGAGACGGTCGGCGCGGGCGGCATCGCGTACGGGCTGCGCACCGTGCCCGTCGCCGAGGAGATCGCCCGCCGCGTCAAGGCGCTCGCCCCCGAGGCCTGGGTCATCAACTTCACCAACCCGGCCGGCCTGGTCACCGAGGCCATGTCCCGGCACCTGGGCGACCGGGTGATCGGCATCTGCGACTCCCCGGTGGGCCTGGGCCGGCGGGTCGCGCGCGTCCTGGGGGCCGACCCGGACGAGGCGTGGCCGGACTACGCGGGCCTCAACCACCTCGGCTGGCTGCGCGGCCTGAGGGTCCGCGGCCGGGACGAGCTGCCCCGGCTCCTGGCCGACCCCGAGCTGCTCGGCTCCTTCGAGGAGGGCCGGCTCTTCGGCGCCGACTGGCTGCGCTCCCTGGGCGCGGTCCCGAACGAGTACCTGCACTACTACTACTTCGGCCGCGAGACCGTCGCCGCCTACCGTGCGGCCGCCCGGACCCGCGGCGCGTTCCTCGCCGACCAGCAGACGGCGTTCTACGACGCCCCCACCCTCGCCTCCTGGAACCGCACCCGCGCCGAGCGGGAGGCGACCTACATGGCCGACAACCGCGAGGCCTCCGGCGACACCGGCGGCCGCGACCGGGCGGACCTGGAGGAGGGCGGCGGGTACGAGAAGGTCGCGCTGCGGCTGATGCGGGCCATCGCCCGCGACGAGCGCACCACACTGATCCTCAACGTCCGCAACGGCACCACCCTGGGCGTCTTGGACGCCGCGGCGGTCGTCGAGGTGCCGTGCCTGGTCGACGCGAACGGGGCGCACCCCGTCGCCGTCTCACCGCTGCCGGAGCACGCCGTGGGGCTGGTGACCGCCGTCAAGGCCGTCGAGCGCGAGGTCCTGCGCGCGGCGGCGACGGGGTCGCGGGCGGCCGCGGTGAAGGCGTTCGCCCTGCATCCGCTCGTCGACTCGGTGGGCGTCGCGCGCCGCCTGGTGGACGCCTACACCGAGGAGCACCCCGGGCTCGCCTATCTGACGAAGCCCTAGGGTGCTCGGTTCGCGCAGGCGCCGGGGTCAAGCCCGGGGGGCGCTGCGCGGTGCGGGATGGCGCAGCCGGGCGGAGACCCAGCGGGCGCGGCGGCGGATGATGATCGGGATACCGAGGTCGCGATCCGGGAGCACATCGGCGTCCGGAAGTGCGTTCGGCTCGGGGGAGGGCGATTCGCCCCCCTGGTTCGGACCCTGCGCACGGTCGGCGCGGCGGGTTCCAGCTACGTCACGGTAGTCGTGCGTCCAGCCCATACCCAGCGTCTGCCCGTCCCCGAAGGTCCATAATCCAGCCACGGGCACCCAATCGGCCTATGCGTTCGGCAATTGGCGTTCGATGGACAGGCGTTCGCCCGGGGTGGTGGCGGAGCCGGCTCAGCGGTCCGGTTCGGGGTCCTTCAGCCAGTTGAGCACCTCGGTGGTGAACCCGACCGGGTCCTCCTCGTGCGGGAAGTGCCCGAGGCCGTCGAAGAGCCGCCAGCGGTAGGGGGCCTCCACGTACCGGCCGCTGCCGGCGGCGCTGCGCGTCCGCATCACCGGGTCGGCCGAGCCGTGCAGGTGCAGGGTGGGCACCTGCACCGGGCGCTTCATCCGCCGGTTGAACTGGACGCCGTCCGGACGCGCCATCGAGCGGACCAGCCAGCGGTAGGGCTCCACCGAGCAGTGCGCCGTCGAGGGGATGCTCATCGCGCGGCGGTAGACGTCGACGGTCTTGTCGTCCGGCTGCTGCGGCCCCGACCACTCCCGGATCAGCCCGCCGACCAGCGCGCTGTCGTCCGCCGTCAGCTGCCGCTCCGGCACCCACGGGCGCTGGAAGCCCCAGACGTGGCTGCCCGAGCGCGACTGCGAGAAGTCCGCGAGCATCGCGGAGCGCCAGCGCCGCGGGTGCGGCATCGAGGACACCGCGAGCCGGCGGACCAGCTTCGGCCGCATGACGGCGGCGGTCCAGGCCAGGTAGCCGCCCAGGTCGTGGCCGACGAGCGCGGCGTCCGGCTCGCCGAGCGAGCGGATCACGCCGGTGACGTCCAGGGCGAGGTTCGCGGGGTCGTACCCGCGCGGCGTGCGGTCGCTGCCGCCGACGCCCCGCAGGTCCATGGCGACCGCGCGGAAGCCGGCCTCGGCGAAGGCGGGCAGCTGGTGCCGCCAGGTCCACCAGAACTGGGGGAACCCGTGCAGGAACAACACCAGCGGGCCTTCGCCCATCTCGGTGATGTGGAAGCGTGCCCCGTTGGCGGCGACGTCCCGATGCGTCCAGGGGCCGTCGATCCGTACGGCCGAGGCGGGCGCGGAGTCCGGTGCGGTCATGAAGAGGAGCGTGCCACAACCCCCGGCCGGTCGAGGACCGTGCGCGGGTGCGGCTTGGCGTTCTGCAGGACGGCCGCGGTCTTCTTGGAGGACGCGATCGTCCTCTCCGGCGGCTTCACCTTCTTGAACTTCGACACCGCGAACAGCGCGAGAACTGCCGCCAGCAGCACGAACGCGCCGCCCACGATCAGGAACGACCAGGCGAGGCCGAGCCCCAGATTGTGGATGCCGTAGGCGGCGGCCATGCTGAACACCGGCACCGAGAACAGCGCGAGCACTCCGGCCACGGCGATCACGGCCCCGCCGGTGACCCCGCGCTTCACGTCCTGGCGGAGTTCCGCCTTCGCCAGCGCGATCTCGTCGTGCACCAGCGCGGACAGCTCGGTGG
>NZ_JBHWZH010000135.1:0-15097 GCF_042728285.1 Streptomyces sp. NPDC060194
GGCCGTCACTGCGGCCGGGGGCGGCTCCATAGGTACGCGCGTCTCCCTAGAGGACGGTCTCGGCCTCGGCGTAGCGCTCGGCGGGGACCGTCTTGAGGGTCTCCACGGCCTCGGCGAGCGGCACCATGACGATGTCCGTGCCGCGCAGCGCGGTCAGCATGCCGAACTCGCCGCGGTGCGCCGCCTCCACCGCGTGCCAGCCGAACCGGGTCGCGAGAACGCGGTCGTAGGCGGTGGGGGTCCCGCCGCGCTGGACGTGCCCGAGGATCACCGGGCGGGCCTCCTTGCCGAGGCGCGCCTCCAGCTCGGTGGAGAGCCGGCTCCCGATCCCCGCGAACCGCTCGTGGCCGTAGACGTCGCGGACGCCCTCGTCGAACGGCATGGTGCCCTCGCGCGGCTTCGCGCCCTCGGCGGCGACGACGATCGCGAACTTCTTGCCGGCCGCGAACCGCTGGCCGACCCGCTCCGCCAGCTCGGCGATGTCGAAGGGCCGCTCCGGGACCACGATCGCGTGCGCGCCGGCGGCCATCCCCGAGTGCAGGGCGATCCAGCCGGTGTGCCGCCCCATGACCTCGACGACCAGGACCCGCTGGTGCGACTCCGCGGTCGTCTTCAGCCGGTCGAGCGCCTCGGTGGCGACGCCGACGGCCGTGTCGAAGCCGAAGGTGACGTCCGTGGAGGCGATGTCGTTGTCGATGGTCTTGGGCACCCCGACGATGGGCAGGCCGTTGTCCGAGAGCAGCCGGGCGGCCTTGAGGGTGCCCTCGCCGCCGATCGGGATGATCGCGTCGAGGCCGAGGTCGCGTACGTGGCCCCGGGCCCGCTCGACGCCGTCACGCAGATGCGCGGGCTGGACCCGGGAGGACCCCAGAATCGTTCCGCCACGGGCGAGGATGCCGCCCACGGCGTCGAGGTCGAGCTTGCGGTAGTCGCACTCCAGGAGGCCCTTCCACCCGTCGTGGAAGCCGATCACCTCGTCGCCGTGGTCGACGACGGCGCGGTGGACGACGGAACGGATGACGGCGTTCAGCCCGGGGCAGTCGCCGCCGGAGGTGAGCACACCAATGCGCATGGCCCGAAATACCTTTGCAACGTGGGGCGGGGGGACCGGACCACGTCGTCCGGCTGGTGTCCCCGCCAGCCTACCGGCGGCCCGGGCGGGGCCGGGGCGGCGTCCAGGTGACGGACCCCCGCCCGCCGCCCGCCGTTCGCCGGCGGTTCGGGCGGGCGGCCCTGGGCGCAGGCGGGCGGGCGGCCCTCCGTCGAGGAGAGCGGACGGCCTCCGGTGGGGCGGGCTGGGTGCCCTCGGTTCAGGCGGGCTGGGTGGCCGACGCGATCCGCTCGGCCCGCAGCGCCTCGTACCAGCGGTCGTCGGTGGGCGGCAGCGCGTTCACGTCCAGCGCCAGCTTCAGCAGCAGGTCCGCGATCAGCGGGTTCCGCGCGAGGACCGGACCGTGCATGTACGTGCCGAACACCGTGTCGTTGTACGCGCCCTCGGTGCCGTCCCCGGTGCCGTTGCCCTTGCCCATCCGCACGTGTGCGAACGGCTTGGCGGACGGGCCCAGGTGGGTGATGCCCTGGTGGTTCTCGAAGCCGGTCAGCTGCGGCAGCCCGAGCGGGGAGTCGATGTCGGCGAGGACGTCGCCGACGCACCGCTCGCCCTCGCCGCGGGTGCTGACCACGTCGAGCAGGCCGAGACCCGGCTCGCGCTCGCCGAGGTCGTTGATGAACTCGTGGCCGAGGATCTGGTAGCCGGCGCAGACCGAGAACACGATCGCCCCGTTGGAGACGGCGCGGGAGAGCCCGCCGTCGCGCCGCAGCCGCTCGGCGGCCAGACGCTGCGGGCGGTCCTCGCCGCCGCCGATCAGGTAGATGTCGCCGGAGGTCGGGATCGGCTGGTCGCTGCGCACGTCGAGCCGCGCGACGTCCAGGCCGCGCTGGCGGGCGCGGCGCTCGACGACCAGCGCGTTGCCCTGGTCGCCGTAGGTGCTCAGCAGGTCGGGGTAGACCCACACCAGGCGCAGGCTGTTGTCACTCATCTTCGTCATCCTCAGCGGTCAGTTGCCGACGCGGCGGCGGACGTCCTGGAAGGCGGTGTAGTTGCCGATCATCTCGATCCGGCCGGGCGCGGACCGGGCGACCGCCTCGTCGACGGTGTCGAAGACCTGGAAGTCCAGGCCCGCGACCTCCAGCCGGACGGCGAGGTCGAGCCGGCGGTCGCCGATGACGGCGATCGGGTGACCGGCCAGCCGGGTGTAGTCGACGTCCCACAGCCAGGAGGTGTCCGTGCCGTCGGCGCCGCGGGCGTTGACCGCCAGGATCACCGGGGTGGGCGGCGGGTCGATGAGCGAGAACGTCTCCAGCCAGCCGGCCGGGTTCTTCGCGAGCAGCAGCCGCAGGTCGCGGCCCTGGTACTGCACCACGTCGTAGCGGCCCGCGACGGCCTGCACCTGGTACATGCGCTCCAGGGCGACCTGCGGGGGCACGCCGAAGACGGCGGCGACGGCGGCGGAGGTGGTCGCGTTGGCCTTGTTCGCCCGGCCGGGGAGCTGGAGGTGGATCGGCCAGGCCGAACCGTGCGGGTCGAGGACGTGATCGCCCGTCAGCGCCCAGCTCGGGGTGGGGCGGCGGAAGCCGCACTCGCCGCAGAACCAGTCCTCGCCCGGGCGTTGCATGACACCGCCGCAGGAGGGGCACGACCAGGCGTCGTCCTTCCACTCCTGACCGGCCGCCACCCACACCACGTTCGGCGAGGAGGACGCGGCCCAGACCACCAGCGGGTCGTCGGCGTTGGCGACGACGACGGCCTTCGAGCCGGACAGGCCCTCGCGCCAGTGCTCCGCCAGCATGCGGGTCTCGGCGGCGCGGTCGAGCTGGTCGCGCGAGAGGTTGAGCAGCGCGATCGCCTTGGGGGTCACGTCGCGGGCGACGCCGGCCAGGTACTTCTCGTCGACCTCGATCACGCCGAAGCGGGCGTCGGAGCCACCGGCCAGCGCGGAGGTGATGCCCGCGGGCATGTTCGCGCCGAGCGCGTTGGACACCACCGGGCCGCTGGCCCGCAGCGCCTCGGCGATCAGCCGGGTCGTCGTGGTCTTCCCGTTCGTCGCCGACACCAGGACCACGTCCAGGTGCTGGGCGAGCCGGCCGAGCAGGTCGGGGTCGAGCTTGAGCGCCACCCGGCCGCCGATCACCGAACCGCTGCCTCGGCCCGCCGCGCGCGATGCCGCCGCGACCGCCTTGCCTGCCGTCACGGCCAGCTTGGCCCGCGGCGACAGCGGGTCTGTGTTGCCTGCCATCGTCCCTGATCCTCCTTGCGTCCCGGCTCTGCGGCCTCGGCTCCGGCCTCAGCCTATCGACAGTAGCCCGCGGTCCTGAACTGCGGCTCCTCAGGTTCCCCGCGGCGAGCCGCGCTCCGGCGCCCGCGGAAACCCGCACGTCACAAGGAACGTAGTCTTGCCGCCATGCCACACACGACGATCCCCGGCAGTTCCGGACGGGTCCGGCCCATGAGTCTGCTCGGGGCGACGGAGCTGCACACGCCGTGCGAGGACGTCACCGACTTCGGGCCCTCGCTGGCCGCGCTCGTCGAGGACATGTTCGCGACGATGTACGCCGCCCGGGGGGTCGGGCTCGCCGCGAACCAGATCGGCGTCCCGCTGCGGGTGTTCGTGTACGACTGCCCGGACGACGAGGAACGCCGCCATCTGGGCCATGTGGTCAACCCGCGGCTGGTGGCGGCCGACGGAGGCGCCTACCGAGGGCCCGAGGGGTGCCTGTCGCTGCCGGGCATCGAGGCGGGGACCCCGCGCCACGACCACGCGGTGGTCGAGGGCGTCACGGTCGACGGCGCGCCGGTGACGGTCGCCGGGACGGGCTTCTTCGCACGGTGCCTCCAGCACGAGTGCGACCACCTGGAGGGCCTCGTCTACACCGACCGCCTCACGGGTCTGCGGCGGCGCAGGGCGCTGCGCGCGGCGGGCCGGACGTCCTGGGGGCGTGCGGCCGCCGGGCGGTGAGCGCGGGCGCGGCCGGGCTCAGAAGCCCGGTCCGCCCTCCCGGTCGGCCGCCACGGCCAGCCGGCCCCACAGCAGGTCCGCCAGACTGCGCACCAGCTCCTTGCGGTCGCAGGGCCGTTCGCCGAGCCACCAGTCGCCCGCCGCGAACATCATGCCGACGATGCCGTGGCCCCAGACCCGCGCCCAGACCTCGCCCTCCGGGCTCAGGTCGACGCGCTCGGCGATCACCTTCGCCAGCTCCTCGCCGAGCCGCCGCAGCAGCGGCGCGGTGTGCGGACCGACGTCGATCTTCTGCTCGTCCCCGGCGGCGGTGTCGGTGGGGTGCATCAGGAAGCGGTAGACCTGCGGACGCGCCTCGATCGCGGCGAGGTAGGTGTCCAGCGTCGCCTCGACCCGCTGCCGGCGGTCCGCCGGCGCGTCGAGGGCGGCCCGCAGGGCGCCCAGGAGCGCGTCCGTGTGACGCTGCGCCAGAGCCCGGTAGAGCCCGCCCTTGTCACCGAAGTGGCGGTAGAGGATCGGCTTGGTGATCCCGGCCTCGGCCGCGATCGCGTTCATCGAGGCGCCGGGGCCGTCACGCAGCACCACGCGGTCGGCGGCCTCCAGGAGCTCCCGCCGTCTGTGCTCGGCCGACCGCGCCTGGTCGGACTGCTGTGTGGACTCCATGCCCGGCTCTCCCACCCCTGTGATTCAGTGACGCACCGCGAAACGTAACACCCCGCTCGGACAGCACATCGAACAGGCGGGGGAGTTGACAGCGTTTACCAGCGGGTAACAGACTCTCGTTACTGAAGGTAATGGTTCGGGGAGGGGCACGGCATGGCGGAGTTCACCATGGAGCTGAACGAAGGGCAGCGGGAGATCCGCGACTGGCTCCACGGGTTCGCGGCCGAGGTGATCCGCCCCGCGGCGGCCGAGTGGGACGAGCGCGAGGAAACCCCCTGGCCGATCATCCAGGAGGCCGCGAAGGTCGGCATCTACTCCCTCGACTTCTACGCCCAGCAGTACTTCGACCCCAGCGGCCTCGGTATCCCGGTGGCCATGGAGGAGCTCTTCTGGGGCGACGCGGGCATCGGCCTGTCCATCGTCGGCACCGGCCTCGCCGCCGTGGGCGTGCTCGCCAACGGCACCGAGGAGCAGATCGGCACCTGGATCCCCCAGATGTACGGCGACGCCGCCGACGTCAAGGTCGCCGCCTTCTGCTCCTCCGAGCCCGACGCGGGCTCCGACGTCTCCGCGATGCGCACCCGCGCGGTCTACGAGGAGGCCACCGACGAGTGGGTCCTCAACGGCACCAAGACCTGGGCCACGAACGGCGGCATCGCCAACGTCCACGTCGTCGTCGCGGTCGTCGACCCCGAGCTGGGCTCCAAGGGCCACGCCTCCTTCATCGTCCCGCCGCACACCAAGGGCCTGTCCCAGGGGCAGAAGTTCAAGAAGCACGGCATCCGCGCCTCGCACACCGCGGAGGTCGTCCTGGAGGACGTCCGGCTGCCGGGTCACTGCCTGCTCGGCGGCAAGGAGAAGCTCGACGAGCGCCTCGCCCGCGCCCGGGAGCGCGTCAAGGCCGGCGGGGAGCGCGTGAAGAACGCCGCCATGGCCACCTTCGAGGCATCCCGGCCCGCCGTCGGCGCCATGGCCGTGGGCACCGCCCGCGCCGCCTACGAGGAGGCCCTGGAGTACGCGAAGACGCGCACCCAGTTCGGCCGGCCCATCATCGACAACCAGGGCGTCGCCTTCCAGCTCGCCGACATGCGCACCCAGGTCGACGCCGCCCGGCTCCTCGTCTGGCGCGCCTCCTGGATGGCCACCACGGGCAAGCCCTTCACCTCGGCCGAGGGCTCGATGTCCAAGCTGTACGCGAGCGAGACCGCGAAGAAGGTCACCGCGCAGGCGCTCCAGATCCTCGGCGGCAACGGCTACACCCGCGAGTACCCGGTGGAGCGGATGCACCGCGACGCCGCCATTTATACGATTTTCGAAGGGACGAGCGAGATCCAGCGGCTGGTCATCGCCCGCACCCTGTCCGGACTGCCGATCCGCTGATCGCGTCCCCCGAACCGCGCTGCCCCGTCCTCTTGTGGGAGAGAGTACGGGGCAGTGCGCTGTCCTGGTGCCGTCGCCGGCTCAGGCGGGGAGCTGGGCCTCGATGGAGGCGATGACCTCCGGTGCCTCAGGCTCGGTGGCCGGCCGGAACCGGCCGACGATCTCACCGGTAGGGCTGATCATGAACTTTTCGAAGTTCCATTGAATGTCTCCCGCCTCGCCCTCCGCGTCCGCGTGCCGGGTCAGCTCCGCGTACAGCGGGTGCCGGTCGTCACCGTTGACGTCCAGCTTCTCCAGGAGCGGGAACGTCGCCCCGTAGGTGGTCGAGCAGAACGTCCGGATCTCCTCGGCGGTGCCCGGCTCCTGCCCGCCGAACTGGTTGCAGGGCGCGCCCACGACGGTGAAGCCGCGCGGGCCGTAGGTCTGCTGGAGGCGCTCCAGGCCCTCGTACTGCGGGGTGAGACCGCACTTGGAGGCGACGTTGACGAGCAGGACCGCGTTGCCCTTGAACGCGCCGAGCGTGGTGGGTTCGCCGGTGAGGGTGCGCAGGGGGATGTCGTAGAGGGTCATGCGGTCAGCGTCTCACGCTACGGCCGTCCTCAGGCGTCGCGGCGGACGGCGAGCGCGAGGAAGCGGTCGTCCTCGTCCGTGTAGGACGTCAGATGCCAGCCCGCCGCGGAGAGCACGGGCCGCAGCCGGGGTTCGGCCCGCAGGTCGTCCGGGGTGAGCGGGCGGCCGTGCCGGGCGGCGAGGGCGGCCCGGCCGACGGGGTGGAAGAGGGCGAGCAGGCCGCCCGGCCGGACGACCCGCGCCAGCTCCGCGAGGTCCTCGACGGGCCGGGCGAGATGCGAGACGAGACCGGCGCCGAAGACCGCGTCCAAGGACCCGCTGCGCAACGGCAGCCGCCCCACGTCCGCCAGCACGAGGCCGGCCGCGCGGACCGCCGCCGCGAGCATCTCGGGGGTGACGTCGACGCCGACCACCACGCCGGACGGGCCGACCGCCTCCCTGAGGGCGGGCAGTGCACGCCCCGTCCCGCAGCCGGCGTCCAGGACGCGGTCTCCCGGCCGCAGACCCGACTGCTCGATCGCGGCCTCGTAGGCGGGGCCGTCGTCAGGGAAGCGGGTGTCCCACGCGGCGGCACGGGACCCGAAGAACTCCTGGACGCGGGTGCGGTCTTCGCTCATGCGCGCCATGATTCCGCACCCCTGGACGGTCGACGACCCGGCCCTGTGGGCGGTTCCGGAAGCACGGCGATCCCTTCCGCGCGCGAAAGCGGGCTCGATGCGCCGGTCCCGGAGGTTTTCGAACAGCGCCCCCAGGACGTGCCCCGCTCGGTACTAGCGTCCCTGACCCATGGGAGCCACGGGACCGCCGGACTCACGACGACAGGGGACGCGCGATGGCAGGGGGAACGCGATGGCCCCACCCGTGACCGGCGGCAGCCGGACGTCCACCGGCGACGCCCCCTCCGCAACCGGCGGCGGCCAGTGGTACGACGCCGACGCCGGCCCGCTGATCCGGCCGTACGCCGCCACGAGAGCCGTCACGGAACCCGCTCCGGAGGCCGCCGCCCTCGATCTGGTCGCGTCGGTCGCCGCCCGCGAGCCCGGCGCGGGGCCGGCCGACGGCGCCGTCCTGGGATCGGAGCACCTGGCCCTGCTGCGGTTGTGCGCCCACGGCCCCCGAGCGCTCGCGGAACTGGCCGCGGAGTCCGACCTGCCGGCGGGTGCGGTCCGGGTCCTGGTGAGCGACCTGGTGGCGTCCGGGCACGTCACCGTCCACGCGGTCGCGCCGGCCGCGCGCCTCTTCGACGAAGCGATCCTGATGGAGGTCATCGATGGACTCCGAGCGCTCTGACGACGCCGACGGGGACGCGGGCGTCCTCGCGCTCAAGATCCTGGTCGCCGGCGGCTTCGGGGTGGGCAAGACCACGCTGGTCGGAGCGCTGAGCGAGATACGCCCGCTGCGCACCGAGGAGCACCTCAGCGAGGCCGGCGAGCACGTCGACGACACCTCAGGCGTCGACCGCAAGACGTCGACCACCGTGGCCATGGACTTCGGCCGCATCACCATCCGCCCCGGGCTCTCGCTGTACCTGTTCGGCACCCCCGGGCAGGACCGGTTCTGGTTCCTGTGGGACGAGTTGTCGCACGGGGCGCTGGGCGCGGTGGTCCTCGCGGACACCCGCCGGCTCGAGGACTGCTTCCCCGCCGTGGACTACTTCGAGCGCCGCCGCATCCCCTTCGTGGTCGCCGTGAACTGCTTCGCGGGCGCGCGCGGTTACGGGGCCACGGACGTCTCCCGCGCACTGGACCTGGAGCGGGGCACCCCGGTGGTGCTCTGCGACGCGCGGGACCGCGACTCCGGCAAGGAGGTGCTGGTCCGGCTCGTCGAGTACGCCGGGCGGATGCACACCGCCCGGCTGCTCGACTCGGTGGGTGGCTGACGGGGTCGGTGGGGCTGACGGGAGTACGGCGGCTGACGGGGTCACCGCGGCTGAGGGGGCGGTGCGGCTGCCCGCCCCGGTGGGGCGCCGAGACGGTCAGTCGGCGACGTCCGCCATCGCCAGCACCTTGTCGATCCTGACCCGCACGAGCAGCTCGCCGGGCACGCCGTTCCGCTCCCCGAACTCCTCCGCCCGGTCCGCCCCCATGTACCGGCCGCCGATGCGAGCCGCCCACGTCCGCACCTCGGCGAGGTCCTCGCTCAGCTCCGCCCGGCCCTGGAGCACCACGAAGGAGAACGGCGGCCGGTCGTCGTCCACGCAGACCGCCACCCGGCCGTCGCGGGCGAGGTTGCGGCCCTTGACGGTGTCCCTGCCGGTGTTGAACACGAGGTCGTCGCCGTCGAGGAGGAACCAGACGGGGGCGACGTGCGGGCTCCCGTCGGCGCGCACGGTGGTGAGTTTGGCGGTACGGGTGCCCTCGCTGACGAAGGACCGCCACTGTTCCCGGTTCATCTTCTGTGCCATGCCCCCATCCTGGTTGCCCGGAGGCCCTTCGTGGTGAAGGCTGGCGGCACCACAGGAGCGGGGAGGGGCGGAACATGAACCAGGCATCCGGACTCGGCTGGTTGCTCGACGATCTCACCCAGCGGGTCCCGCACGTCCGGCACGCGCTGGTGCTGTCCGACGACGGCCTGGTGACCGGGGCCAGTTCGTCCCTGGCCCGCGAGGACGCCGAGCACCTGGCCGCGGTCTCCTCGGGCCTGCACAGCCTGGCGAAGGGCTCGGGGCGGCACTTCGGGGCGGGCCGGGTCCGGCAGACCATGATCGAGTTCGACGACGCCGTCCTGTTCGTCACCGCCGCCGGGGACGGCAGCTGCCTGTGCCTGCTCAGCGCCGCCGAGGCCGACATCGGCCAGGTCGCCTACGAGATGACGCTGCTCGTGAACCGGGTCGGCGAGCATCTCACCGTCGGCGCGCGGCGGCCCGGGGCGGCCGCCGACCTCTGAGCGGCGTCACCCTCGCGGGGGGCCGAGTTGTCCACAGGGGCGGCTCGGCCCACAACCTCCGGCAGGTGTTGCCACTCCGGCCTACGGTCGTCACCGAGAGTGGTCAGCGAGTCGCGGGAGGAACGCCATGACGATCGGAACCAGGAACGACAGCGGGGCACAGGCCGGCCGGACGCTGCTGAGCGCGGGCCGCGCGGCCGGAGAACTGGGCCTCGGCACCGGCGAGTTGGAGCTCGCGATCGACCTCGGGCGGATCCGCGCCGAACCGTGGACGAGCGGACGGCCGAAGGTGGCACGCGCCGAGGTGGCCAGGGTGCGCGCCGACCCGGACTTCCCCGACGGCCTGCGGGAGGGCATCCGCACCGTCGGCACCGCGGAGGGCGCCGACGCCATGGGCGTCACCCCGGCCCGGTTCGCCAAGCTGGCCCGCCTCGGCTGCCTCGAACCGGTCTCCTTCTACTGCAACCGCTACGGAGCCGTCGTGTGGCTCTACCTGGCCCGGGAGCTGGAGGCCTTCGCCGCCGAGCACCCCGAGTTGCTCACCGGCCGACTGCCCACCCCCATGCGCGAGAAGCTGGACACGGGGCACGACGGAAGGCCCCGATCCTGGCGGCAGCGCCGCGCCGGGCAGCTCCTGAACCGCTCGGACGACCCCTGGCACACCGCCGCGGTCATGGCGGCGATGCTGGACGCGGAGGCCCTCGCCCTGGTCGCCCGGGACCCGATCGACCGCAAGCGGCTGCGCGAGCTTCGGCCGCGCCTCGTGCCGGGCCGCTCGGAGACGTCCACGGGCGACACCGCCCGCCGGCTGTTCCTCGCCGAGGACCGCGAGGAGCTCCTGTGGGCCCGCACCGTGATCGGCCTGCGCCTGCAGGTCCTCAGGGAAGCCGAGGCGGCCGCCCTGCCCGAGAGCCCGCCCGCGCCTGTGGACGCCGGTGACGGACCGGCCGGTGCGCACCGGGAGCAGCTCGGCCGCGAGACGTCCGAAGCCCCGCCGGCGCCCCGGCCCGAGGCGGCGCCGCCGTTGTCCGCGCCTGAGCCGGTGCCGGCGGGCGCCGCCCGAATGCCGGCACCGGCCCGCTCCTCCTCCGGCCTGCTGGGCCTGTTGCGCAGGGCGCGCAGACAGCCCCTCGTCGGGCGCTACGCGCCGCCCGGGCCACCCCGCTCGATCGGCCGGAAGAGCCCCTCCTGCACGACGGAGACGAGGAGCCGGCCCTCGCGGTCGTAGATGCGGCCCCGGGCGAGGCCCCGGCCGCCCACGGCGATGGGGGACTCCTGGTCGTACAGGAACCACTCGTCGGCCCGGAACGGGCGGTGGAACCACATCGCGTGGTCGAGGGAGGCCATGTCGAAGCCGCGCGGGCCCCAGAGCGGCTCGACGGGGATGCGCACGGCGTCCAGGAGCGTCATGTCGCTGGCGTAGGTGAGGGCGCAGGTGTGCACCAGCGGGTCGTCGCCGAGCGGGGCGACGGCGCGCATCCACACCGCGCTGCGCGGGTCCGCGTCCTTGAGCTCCTCCCGGGTCCAGCGCAGCCGGTCGACGTAGCGGAGGTCGAAGGCCATCCGGCGGGCCATCCGCTCCAGCGCCTCGGGCATCGCCCCGAGGTGGGCGCGGATCTCGTCGGCGACAGCGGGGAGGGACTCGGGGTCGGGGAAGTCGAGGCGGGGCGGGAGCTGGTGCTCGAAACCGGCCTCCTCGGGACGGTGGAAGGAGGCGGTGAGATTGAAGATCGTGCGGCCCTGCTGGATCGCGGTGACCCGGCGGGTGGTGAAGGAGCGGCCGTCCCTGACCCGCTCGACCTGGTACACGATCGGCACCCCGGGACGGCCCGGGCGCAGGAAGTACGCGTGCAGCGAGTGCACCGGGCGCGCGCCGTCGGTGGTGCGGCCGGCCGCGACCAGGGCCTGGCCGGCCACCTGCCCGCCGAAGACCCGCTGCAGGGACTCCTCGGGGCTGTGGCCGCGGAAGATGTCGACCTCGATCTGCTCCAGGTCGAGGAGGTCGACGAGTTGCTCGGCGGGATTGGTCATGGGTGGTTCGCTGCTCCTGAGGGGTGGCCCGAAGAACGGAGGAGGGTCGGTGGGGTGGAAGGGCTCAGAGCTGGCCGACGGACGTGACCCGCACGACCGCGCGGCCCTCGGCGTCCGAGGCGGTCAGGTCGACCTCGGCGCTGATGCCCCAGTCATGGTCGCCGTCGGGGTCGGCGAAGGTCTGCCGGACGCGCCACAGCCGGTCCGCGGGCCGCTCCTCGATCCGCAGCAGCTTCGGTCCGCGGGCGTCGGGGCCGGTGCCGAGGTCGTCGTACTCGTCCCAGTAGCCGTCCATGGCCTCGGCCCAGGCGTCCTCGTCCCAGCCGGACTCGGCGTCCAGCTCGCCGAGGGCGGCCACGTTGTCGAGCGCGGCGAGCTCCACCCGGCGGAACATGGCGTTGCGGACCAGGACCCGGAACGCGCGCTGGTTGGCCGTGACCGGCTTGACCTCGTCGGCCTTCTCCTGCGCCTGCTCGGCCGTCTCCAGCTCGGGGTTGGCCAGCTGCTCCCACTCGTCGAGCAGGCTGGAGTCGACCTGCCGCACCAGCTCGCCGAGCCAGGCGATGAGGTCCTCCAGGTCCTCCGACTTCAGGTCGTCGGGGACGGTGTGCTCCAGCGCCTTGTACGCGCTCGCCAGGTACCGGAGCACGATGCCCTCGGTGCGCGCCAGCTCGTAGTGCGAGGTCAGCTCGGCGAACGTCATCGCCCGCTCGTACATGTCCCGGATGACGGACTTCGGGGACAGCGGGTGGTCGCCGACCCAGGGGTGGCTCTTGCGGTAGACGTTGTAGGCGTGGAGGAGCAGCTCCTCCAGCGGCTTGGGGTAGGTGACGTCCTGGAGCCGCTCCATCCGCTCCTCGTACTCGACGCCGTCGGCCTTCATGAGCGCGACCGCCTCGCCGCGCGCCTTGTTCTGCTGCGCGGCCAGGATCTGCCGGGGGTCGTCCAGCGTCGACTCCACCACCGAGACCATGTCCAGGGCGTAGGACGGCGATTCGGGGTCCAGGAGGTCGAACGCGGCGAGCGCGAACGTGGACAGCGGCTGGTTGAGGGCGAAGTTCTGCTGCAGGTCCACCGTGAGGCGGACGATGCGCCCCTCCGCGTCGGGCGTCTCGAGCCGTTCGACGACCCCGCCGTCGACCAGCGAGCGGTAGATGGCGATGGCCCGGCGGATGTGCCGCAGCTGGGCCTTGCGCGGCTCGTGGTTGTCCTCCAGGAGCTTGCGCATCGCCTCGAAGGCGTTGCCCGGCCGGGCGATGACCGACAGGAGCATGGTGTGGGTGACCCGGAACCGGGACGTCAGCGGCTCGGGTTCGGAGCCGATGAGCTTATCGAAGGTGTTCTCCGTCCAGGCGACGAACCCCTCCGGCGCCTTCTTGCGGACCACCTTGCGGCGCTTCTTCGGGTCGTCGCCCGCCTTCGCCAGCGCCTTCTCGTTCTCCACCACGTGCTCGGGCGCCTGCGCCACCACGAAGCCCGCGGTGTCGAAGCCGGCCCGGCCGGCCCGACCGGCGATCTGGTGGAACTCCCGGGCCCGCAGGGTGCGCACCCGGGTGCCGTCGTACTTGGTCAGCGCGGTGAACAACACCGTGCGGATGGGCACGTTGACGCCGACGCCGAGGGTGTCCGTACCGCAGATCACCTTGAGCAGACCGGCCTGGGCGAGCTTCTCCACCAGCCGCCGGTACTTCGGCAGCATCCCCGCGTGGTGCACGCCGATGCCGTGCCGCACGTAGCGGGAGAGGTTGCGGCCGAAGGTCGTGGTGAACCGGAAGTTGCCGATCAGGTCGGCGATCCGGTCCTTCTCCTCGCGGGAGCACATGTTGATGCTCATCAGCGACTGCGCCCGCTCGACGGCCTGCGCCTGGGTGAAGTGCACGATGTAGACCGGCGACTGCCGGGTGTCGAGCAGCTCGGTCAGCGTCTCGGTGATCGGCGTGAGCCGGTACTCGTAGCTCAGCGGCACCGGCCGGGTCGCGGAGCGCACGACGGCGGTGGGCCGGCCGGTCCTGCGGGTCAGGTCCTTCTCGAACATCGAGACGTCGCCGAGCGTCGCCGACATCAGCACGAACTGCGCCTGCGGCAGCTCCAGGATCGGGATCTGCCAGGCCCAGCCGCGGTCGCCCTCGGCGTAGAAGTGGAACTCGTCCATCACGACCTGGCCGACGTCCGCGTCCTTGCCGTCGCGCAGCGCGATCGAGGCGAGCACCTCGGCGGTGCAGCAGATGACCGGGGCGTCGGCGTTCACGGAGGCGTCGCCGGTCAGCATCCCGACGTTCTCGGTGCCGAACAACTTGCACAGGTCGAAGAACTTCTCCGACACCAGCGCCTTGATCGGCGCGGTGTAGAAGGTGACCTTGTCCTGGGCGAGCGCGGCGAAGTGCGCGCCCGCCGCGACCAGGCTCTTGCCGGACCCGGTAGGGGTGGAGAGGATGACGTTGGCCCCCGTGACCACCTCCATCAGCGCCTCCTCCTGAGCCGGATAGAGCGTGATCCCGCGCTCCTCGGTCCACGAGGAGAAGGCCTCGAAGAGGGCATCGGGGTCGGCGTCCGGCGGCAGCTGATCGATAAGGGTCACACCCCCATCTTGCCTGCCCTCGGACCCGATCGGAGAACCGGACGGCGGCACGAAGATCACGACGGCTACGCTGGGCCGTCGACCGGACGTCAAGTGGGCTCCGGGATCAGCGACATCGGGGGCGGGGAGCGCATCATGATGGGTCCGGCACACTCACTGTCGGGGGCCGCGGCCTGGCTCGGCGCGGGCGCGCTGGCGGCCGCCACCGGTCACACCATGCCGTGGCCCGTGCTCGTCGTCGGTGCACTGGTCAGCGCGGGCGCCGCGCTCGCGCCGGACCTGGACCACAAGTCGGCGACGATCTCCCGCGCCTTCGGACCCGTCTCCCGGGCGCTGTGCGGCATCACCGACCGGATCTCGTTCAGCGTGTACAAGGCGACCCGGAAGAAGGGCGACCCGAGCCGTTCCGGCGGCCACCGCACCCTGACCCACACCTGGCTCTTCGCCGTCCTGATGGGCGCCGCCTGCTCGGCCGCGGCCGTCCTCGGCGGCCGGTGGGCCGTCCTGGGCCTCCTCTTCGTCCACCTGGTGCTCGCCGTCGAGGGGCTGCTGTGGCGGGCGGCGCGGGTCTCCAGCGACGTACTCGTCTGGCTGCTCGGCGCGACCGGGGCCTGGCTGCTCACGGACATCCTGAGCCGGTCGGGCAACGGCGCGAGCTGGTACTTCGACCAGCCGGGCCAGGAGTACATGTGGCTGGGGCTGCCGATCGTGCTGGGCGCCCTGGTGCACGACATCGGGGACGCGCTGACGGTCTCCGGCTGCCCCGTCCTGTGGCCGATCCCCGTCGGACGGAAGCGCTGGTACCCGCTGGGGCCGCCGAAGTTCATGCGGTTCCGGGCCGGCAGCTGGGTCGAGATCAAGGTCCTGATGCCGTTGTTCATGCTGGCCGGCGGAGTCGGCGGGGTCTTCGCCCTCAACCTCATATGAACGGCTCGGGCCGTCCGCACCGCCGGCCTGCCCGAGCACCTCTTCC